>JAEYOB010000762.1 GCA_023412175.1 Pseudomonadota bacterium
GGGCGCCGCTCATCGACCGGCTGCGGCTGCCGGTCGTCACGGCCATGTTCGGGCGGCGGCGCGGCTGGGCGCTGGTGACGCAGGCGGCGCTGGTTCTGGCACTGATCGGGCTGGGCTCCACCGACCCGATGCAGGATTTGTGGTGGACGGCGTTCCTGGCGGTGGTGGTCGCCTTCTGTTCGGCCAGCCAGGACATCGTCATCGACGCCTACCGCGTCGAGACGCTGAGCGAGGAGCAGCAGGGCGCCGGAGCCGCGACGCTGGTGCTGGGCTACCGCTTCGGCATGCTGGCCTCGGGCGCCGGGGCGCTGTACCTGGCGGAGTTCTTCGGCTGGCACGTCGCCTACTACGCCATGGCCGCCCTGGTGTCGGTGGGCATGCTGACCATCCTGCTGAACCGCGAGCCGAAGGCCGTCGTCTCGGCGGACTCCGCGCAGCGCGAGCGGCGGGTCGCCGACTGGCTGGCCGCGCGCCCGCACCTGAACGGCCGACGGGCCGAACTGCTGGCGTGGCTGTATGGCGCGGTGGTGGCGCCGTTCGCACAGTTCATGACGCGCCGGGCGTGGCTGGCGATCCTGCTGTTCATCGCCTGCTACAAGCTGGGCGACGTGCTGGCCGGGGTGATGGCCGCGCCCTTCTACGTCGAACTGGGCTTCGAGAAGACGGAGATCGCCAATGTCACCAAGGTCTTCGGCCTGTGGGCGACGATCGTCGGCGGACTGGTCGGCGGCGTGGTGGTCAGCCGGCTCGGCGTGCTGCGCGGCCTGCTGATCGGGGGGCTGATGCAGATGGTGTCCAACCTGGGCTTCGTCATGCTGGCGACGGTGGGGCACGACGTGTCGGCGCTGGCGGTGGCGGTGGCGGTGGAGAACGTCTGCGGCGGCATCGCCACCGCGGCGTTCGTGGCGTACCTGTCCAGCCTGTGCGACGCCGCCTACACGGCGACGCAGTACGCGCTGCTGTCCAGCTTCTACAAGCTGGGCGGCGACCTGTTCGGCTCGTTCTCGGGCGTGCTCGCCGACAGCATGGATTGGGTGAGCTTCTTCCTGCTGTCGATGGCCGGCGCCCTGCCCGGCCTGCTGATCCTGATGTGGTTGATGGGACGACGGGAAGCGCCCCGGCCGGTGGCGGAGCCGGCGCCGGCCGGCCCCGCGCAATAAGCCTCAGGCCTTCTTCGTCACCGTCTTGGTCTTCCCGGCCCCCGGCCCGGCGCCGAGATCGGCCCCCGTCACCGGATCGAGGTCGGTGCGCGACTTCGTGCGCTCGGAAACCTGCTCGATGGCCTTCATCTCCTCGGCTGCAAGGCGGACCGTCGGGTTGCCTTCGCCGCCGTTGACCGGCTTCTGGTTTGCCTTGATCTCGACGAACTCCCACTGGTCGCCCTGGTTCCACGGGCCGCGCATGTCGCCGGTGCCGGTGCTCAGGTTGTAGTACTTGTCCGTGTAGTCCGGGTGCCCCGGCAGCTTGCCCGGCGGGAAGTTGTTCTCGATGGAGTAAAGCGCCTTCTCGAACATCTTCTGGTGCGCAACCTCGCGCGTCATCAGGAAGGTCAGCGCGTCCTTGACGCCCGGATCGTTGGTGATGTTGATCAGACGCTCGTAGATGATCTTGGCGCGGGATTCGGCCGCGATGTTGGAGCGCAGGTCGGCCGTCGGCTCGCCAATGGAATCGATGTAGCCGCCGGTCCACAGCTGCCCGGCGGAGTTGGTCAGGGCCGGACCGCCGCCGTAGAGGAGTTGCAGCGTGTGGCTGCCGCTGCCCTGGGTGATGTTGGCGTAAAGCTCGGCCGTCTCCTCGGCGCCTTCGGCCAGCTTGCCCTTGGCGCCCTTGGTCAGCATGGCGACGATGGAGCCGATCACCTCCAGATGGCTCAGTTCCTCGGTGGCGATGTCGATCAGCATATCCTTGCGGCCGGGGTCCTCGTCGGCGATGCCCTGCGTGAAATAACGCATGGCCGCCGCCAACTCGCCCTGCGGGCCGCCGAACTGCTCCAGCATCAGGCTGGCGAGCTTCGGATCGGGCTCGGAGACGCGCACCGTGTACATCAGGTTCTTGTTGTGCATGAACATGCTGGGAAATCCCTCCGCCGTGTGGTGAAGAAACGTCCCGACAACAGACCCCGATCTAGAAGCGTTCCAGCCTCACCGTCGGGTTAGGCCGGGAGAACAGATTCCCCGGCCACCCCGCCCGTGCAACCGTCAGAGCTTCTGCGTCTCCGCCACCTTCTCGCGCATCAGCACGAACTCCTCGGCGGTCGAGGGGTGCAGCGCGATGGTGCGGTCGAAATCGGCCTTGGTGGCGCCCATGTTCAGCGCGATGGCGAGTCCCTGGACGATCTCCGGCGCGTCCATGCCCATCATGTGGCAGCCCAGCACCCGCTGCGAGTCGCCGTCCACCACCAGCTTCATCAGCACCCGCTCGTCGCGGCCGGACAGCGTGTGCTTCATGGGACGGAAGCCGGTGCGGTAGATGTCCACCTTGTCGTAGGCGGCGCGCGCCTCGGCCTCCGTCAGGCCGACCGTGCCCAACGGCGGAATCGAGAACACGCCGGTCGCCACGTTCTCGTAGCCGATCCGCGTGGGGTTGTCGTTGTACAGCGTCTCGACCAGCGCGCGGCCCTCGGCGATGGCGATGGGGGTCAGCGCCATGCGGTCGGTCACGTCGCCGACGGCGTAGATGTTGTCCACGCTGGTGCGGGACCATTCGTCCACCTTGACGGCGCCTCCCTCGTCCAGTTCGACGCCGACCTCCTCCAGCCCCAGGCCCTTGGTGTTCGGCCGCCGTCCGGTTGCCGCCATGACGAGGCCGGCGGAATGCTCGCGCCCGAGATGGTCGGTGATGGTGTAGCCGCCCGGCCCCTTCTCCACCTTGGCGGGCTTGGTGCGCGCGATGATCTCGATGCCGCGCTTGCGCATCTCCTGCGCCAGCGCCACGCGGATGTCGTCGTCGAAGCCGTTCAGCAGTTCCTCGCCGCGGATCATCAGCGCCACCTCGGCGCCCAGGCCGCGGAAGATGCTGGCGAACTCCACCGCGATGTAGCCGCCGCCGAGAATGATGATCTTGTGCGGCAGGCACTCCAGGTGCAGTGCCTCGTTCGAGGTGACGGCGTGCTCGATTCCGGGGATCGGCGGCAGCGACGGCCAGCCGCCGGTGGCGATCAGGATCGTCCTGGCGCGGTAGCGCTCGCCGCCGACCTCGACGGTGTGGCGGTCGATCAGCCGGCCGAAGCTTTCGAAGAGCTTCACGCCCGACGATTCGAGCATCTTGATGTAGATGCCGTTGAGCCGGTCGATCTCCTTGTCCTTGTTGGCAATCAGCGTCGGCCAGTCGAAGGCCGGCACGTGGCTCTCCCAGCCATAGCCGCAGGCGTCGGCGAAGGCGTCGCGGAACTGGCTGGCGTAGACCAGCAGCTTCTTAGGCACGCAGCCGCGGATGACGCAGGTGCCGCCCACCCGGCTACCCTCGCAGATCGCCACGCGCGCGCCATAGCTCGCCGCCCGCCGGCTGGCGGCCACGCCGCCCGACCCGGCACCGATCACGAACAGGTCAAAATCGAACTCCGCCACAGCGGTCTCCTTGCCTTTCTGTCGAGGCCTTCCCTCGGGTTCGGCAGGGATGGTGGTGATTTACGGCCCGGCTGTCGAGAGGGGATGCGGCAAAGAGCCGCCCTGCCCCCCATGCATGCGGTCAGAGCATGCGGTCAGCGCATGACCAGCTTCTGAAGCAGCACCTGACGCACGCGCATTGGCCGCAGTTCGCGGTCGGCGGCGGCGCTGACCACGTCCTTGACCCGCTGCGTGCCCGACGGCCCGCGCAGGTCGCCGGCCTCCACCTCGATCAGGCGGGCGTTCAGCGCGTTGGCGATGCGCGTGACGTGCGCGTCCAGTTGCGCCTTCTCCACCTCCCGCGGCAGTTCCAGCACCACGCCGAGATCGACCTGCCGGATGTTCTCGCCGTCGGACAGCGCGAACTCCAGCGGCGGCAGCGGGGCGAAAACCGGCCCGGCCGGAGCCTTGCCGGCGTGCGCGCTCTTTGCCCCGATCAGCACGGCGCCGCCGAGCCCGGTGATCGCCAGGCCGACCATCAGAAACGCGAGGATCAGGAGGCCACGGTGCAGCGAACGTTCCGAAGACGTCGCCTCCGATGTCCTTTTCGCGATCCGGCTCATGCTCTCTGTCCCCACGCCATCCCGTGTTCGCGGCGTATCGCCGGAAGGGAATGACCGTGACCTTAATGAGACTGAACAGGCCAGTCAAATGAAGGTATTTTATAGTATTGCACGCAAGTTGCCTGGCGGAACAACCTGCAATCACTTCGATTTTTCTTTACAGGGAAACCGGTTCGATTTTCGTAGCTGATTTGCATAAAAAGCCGGAAACCGCCGTGCCCGGTCAGCGGACGACCATGCTCTCCAGCAGCACGTCGCGCACCTTGATGCTGCGGACCTCGCGACTGACCACCGAGGTGATGGCGTTCTTCATCAGCCGGGCGCCGTCGGCGCCGGTCAGCTGTTCCGGCTCGATTTCCCGCATGCGGTCGCTCAGCCGGTCGGCGATGCGCGCGGTGTACGGGAGGGTGACGTTGGGATCGACCTGGGGGTCGAGTTCCAGGCGAACGCGCAGGTCCATGGTGCGGCTGCCGTTCCCCAGCGCCACCGACATGTCCGGCAGGAGCGCGTAGTTCTTCTTCGGCCCCATGCGCGCGACCACCTCGCGGTCGTCGGTCCGCTGCACCGACTTGACGACGACGACCCCGACGCCGCCCACGCTGGCCAGCAGGAAAAGAAGGATCGCGACGATCACCGGGAAACTGAGGGCGATGGCCTCGCCGTTCCCCCGCCGAAAAACGATCCGCACGACGCCTCGCCTGCCCCATTCGGGGCCAGATGTCCCAACCTTGTCACTATGGGACGAATCGCGGGGCGGGTCAAACGGCGTATGGCGCCACGCCCGCCCCCGGCTCAGGCCGCCTGAGTCAGCGGCCGAGGCCGCCCATGCACAGGTACTTGATCTCCAGGAACTCCTCGATGCCGTACTTGGAGCCCTCGCGGCCGATGCCGCTCTCCTTCATGCCGCCAAAGGGGGCGACCTCGGTGGAGATGATGCCCTCGTTGATGCCG
>JAEYOB010000011.1 GCA_023412175.1 Pseudomonadota bacterium
GGCGGGGCGAGGCTGGCGGCCTCGTTGCTGCGCGCCGGGCTGGTGGACCGGCTGGAATGGTTCCGGGCGTCGAAGGTCATCGGCGGCGACGGCACGGCCGCGGTGGCGGCGTTCGGCGTCGATGCGCTGGGGCAGGCCGCGGGGTTCGACCGCGTGCGGGTGCGGCGCGCCGGGGACGACCTGATGGAAAGCTACGTGAAGCGGGAGTAGGCGGGGGCGCGCCCCTCGTGCTCCGGCGCCAAGGGCCGGAGGCCCCTGGACCCCAGGTATGCGCCGTTATTCCCCAGCATCGTGTTCGGCCGGCGCGGACTGGCGGCACCGGATAGCCCTTCGCCGCCGCGCAACAGTCCGTTGCGCGCCGCGCGGTGCGGATGCTCCTTCCCCCCTGTGAAAAAGCTGGCTAGATTGCCGCGCTATGTTCACCGGGATCATCACCGACGTCGGCCGCGTCCGCTCCATCGAGCGCAGCGGCGACACCCTTTTCACCATCGAGACCGTCTTCGACATGGAGACGGTGCCGATCGGCGCGTCCATCGCCAACAACGGCGTCTGCCTGACGGTCGTCGACAAGGGGCCGGGCTGGTTCGCCGTGCAGGCGTCGGGCGAGACGCTGTCCAAGACCACGCTCGGCGGCTGGGCCGAGGGCACCCGCGTCAATCTGGAGCGCGCCATGCGCCTGGGTGACGAGCTGGGCGGGCACATCGTCTCCGGGCACGTGGACGGGGTGGCGAGCGTGGTGGACGTGCGGCCCGACGGCGAGTCGGTGCGGCTCACCTTCGAGGCGCCGGCCGGGCTGGCGAAGTACGTGGCGCCGAAGGGCTCGGTGGCGCTGGACGGCGTGTCGCTGACGGTGAACGAGGTGGATGGCGCGCGCTTCGGCGTCAACATCATCCCGCACACCCAGGTGGCGACCAATTTCGGCGGCCTGAAGCCGGGTGACGCCGTGAACATGGAAATCGATATGCTGGCGCGCTACGTCGCGCGGCTGGTGGGGCAAGAATGACGTCGGAATACCACTCCTACCTGTCGCCGACCGAGGAGATCCTCGAAGAGGCGCGCCAGGGTCGCATGTTCATCCTGGTCGACGACGAGGACCGCGAGAACGAAGGCGATCTGGTCATCCCGGCGCAGTGCGCCACGCCCGAGGCCGTCAATTTCATGGCCAAGCACGGGCGCGGCCTGATCTGCCTGGCCATGGACAAGGAGCGCATCGAGCGGCTGCACCTGCCGCTGATGGCGCAGCAGAACGGCACCCGCCACCAGACCGCCTTCACGGTCTCGATCGAGGCGCGCGAGGGGGTGACCACCGGCATCTCGGCGGCCGACCGCGCCCGCACCATCCAGGTCGCCATCGACCCGAGGACCGGGTCGCAGGACATCACCACGCCGGGCCACGTGTTCCCGCTGCTGGCGCGCGACGGCGGCGTGCTGGTGCGCGCCGGGCACACCGAGGCGGCGGTGGACCTCGCCCGCATGGCCGGGCAGGTGCCGGCCGGCGTCATCTGCGAGATCATGAACGACGACGGCACCATGGCCCGCCTGCCGGACCTGGTGAAGTTCGCGCAGTTTCACGGCCTGAAGGTCGGCACCATCGCCGACCTGATCGCCTACCGCCGCCGCACCGAGACCATCGTCGAGCAGCGCCTCGCCGGCACGCTGGACAGCCGCTACGGCGGGCGCTTCCAGACCTACGTGTACGTCAACAAGGTGGCCTACGCCGAGCACGTGGCGCTGGTGCGCGGCGACATCTCCGGCGACGAGCCGGTGCTGGTCCGCATGCACGCGCTCAACGTGCTGGAGGACGTGCTGGGCGACACCTCGGCCGGGCGCGACGGCGAGCTGCACGCCTCCATGGAGCTGATCGCCCGCGAGGGGCGCGGCGTGATCGTGCTGCTGCGCGAGTCGCAGCCGGCCAACCTGTCGGCCGCGCTCAAGGCGCGCATGGAAGGCACGGGCGGCGGCGGCGGCGAGCTGCGCGATTATGGAGTGGGGGCGCAGATCCTGCTGGACCTCGGCGTGCGCAGCATGGTCCTTCTGTCGAACCGCAAGAAGACCATCATCGGCCTGGAAGGCTATGGGCTCACCGTCGTCGGCCAGCGGCCGATCCCGGTGCCCGGGAACAGTGACGGGGAGTAAGGGCGATGTCGGACACGCCGCACATCATGGTCATCGAGGCGCGCTTCTACGAGGACCTCGCCGACGAGCTGGCGAAGGGCGCCATCGCCGAGATCGAGAAGGCCGGCGCCACCTACCAGCGCTTCGCCGTGCCGGGCTGCCTGGAGATCCCGGCGGCGATCAAGTACGCCGTCCGTTCCATGGACTTCTACTCGGGGCGCAAGCGTTTCGACGGCTATGTCGGGCTGGGCGTGGTGATCCGCGGCGAGACCACCCACTACGACATCGTCTGCAACGAGAGCGCCCGCGGCCTCCAGGATCTGGCGCTGCAATACACGCTGGCCGTCGGCAACGGCATCCTGACCGTGGAGAACCGCGAGCAGGCCTGGGTCCGCGCCGGCACCGGCAACAAGAACAAGGGCGGCTTCGCGGCGCGGGCCTGCCTTGACATGATCGACCTGAAGCGCCACTTCCGCCTCTTCCCGCGCTGACCCGCATTCTTTTGAAAAGACCCAGCAGAGCACCATGAGCAATGACGAGGCGCCGTCGCGCGCGAAACCGAAACGCTCCCCCCGCAAGACCGGCGGCGGTTCGGCCAAGGCACGGCGCAAGGCGGCACGGCTCGCAGCCGTGCAGGCGCTCTACCAGATCGAGCTGTCCGGCACCGGAGTCGAGGCGGCGATCGGGGAGTTCGTCAAGCACCGCTTCGGCGAGGAGGTGGACGGCGCGCAGTTCGTCGCCGCCGACCCGCAGCTGTTCGCCGACATCGTCCGCGGCGCCAGCCACCGCCGGCCCGAGGTGGACGGCCTGCTGTCGGGTGCGCTCGACGCCAAGTTCCCGCTGGAGCGGCTGGAGATGCTGCTGCGCGCCATCCTGCGCGCCGGCGCCTACGAGGTGTTCGCCCACACCGGCACCCACCCGCGCATCCTGATCAGCGAGTACGTGGACGTGGCGCACGCCTTCTTCGCCGGGCGCGAGCCGGGCATGGTGAACGGCGTGCTCGACAACGTCGCCCGCAAGGTCCGCGCCGAGGAGCTGGCCCAGCCGGCGCCGGGGCGCGACGAGTAAGGAGGGCCTCCCTCCCGTCATGGGGGGAGGGGCCGCGAATGGCGTCATGACCGATCCCTTCGGCGAATTCGGCCGCATCGACCGCTATTTCAAGCCGCTGGCCGCCGGCTTCGCCGGCGCGCGCGGGCTGGCGGACGACGCGGCGGTGTTCGGCGTGCCGGACGGCATGGAGCTGGTCGTCACCACGGACGCCATGGTGGCGGGGGTGCACTTCCTGCCCGCCGACTCGCCCGGCGACATCGCCGCCAAGCTGCTGCGCGTCAACCTTTCCGACCTCGCCGCCATGGGGGCGGAGCCGCTGGCCTATACGCTGGTCACCGCGCTGCCCCGCGACCTGGGCGAGGAGTGGCTGGCCGCCTTCGCCGCGGGGCTGGGCGAGGACCAGGCGCGGTTCGGATTCCATCTGGCCGGCGGCGACTCGGTGTCCACCGGCGGGCCGATCATGCTGTCGGTGACCGCCTTCGGGCTGGTGCCGCGCGGACAGGCGCTGCCGCGGCGGTCGGAGCGGGTGGGGGATTTGGTGTTCGTCACCGGCACCATCGGCGACGCGGCGCTGGGGCTGCAGGCGGTGCTGGGCAGGCTGGACGCTGCGGGGCTGGGGGCGCCGGAGCTGGAGGCACAGGTGGCGCGGCTGCGCCGGCCGGATCCGCGGGTGACCGTGGGGCCGCGGCTGCGCGGGCTGGCGG
>JAEYOB010000040.1 GCA_023412175.1 Pseudomonadota bacterium
GACAACAACACGACCGGGCGCTTCCTCAACCAGCGCTTCGAGCTGGAGGAAGTGACCGTGCCAGCCGACGGCAGCGTCGAGGAGGCGGTGCGCGACCTTGCCGGCCAGGGGATCCGCCTGCTCGTCGCCGACCTCAGGGGCGATGCGTTGCTCGCCGCCGCCGCGATGCCGGAAGCGCGGGACATGCTGGTCTTCAACGTCCGTGCCCCCGATGACGAGCTGCGCAACGAGCGGTGCCGCGCCAATGTCCTGCACATGACGCCCAGCCGCCGCATGCTCGCCGACGGGCTGGCACAGTATCTGGCGTTGCGGCGCTGGTCGAACTGGCTGCTCGTGGTCGGACGCACGCCGGAGGATGCGGCATTCGCCGATGCCCTGCGCCGTGCCGCCAAGCGCTTCGGCGCTAAGATCGTGGAGGAGAAGACCTGGACCTTCGAGGACGCCAACCGGCGGGTGGACACCGGCCACGTCACCATCCAGTCGGAAATCCCCACCTTCACGCAGGGCCGCGAGCACGACGTCCTGGTCGTCGCGGACGAGGCGGACGGGTTCGGCGAGTACTTGCCGTACCGCACATGGCTGCCCCGGCCGGTGGTCGGCACCCAAGGCTTGATGCCGACGGCGTGGTCGCGCGTGCACGAGCAATGGGGGGCGACGCAGTTGCACAGCCGTTTCGAGCGGCAGGCCGGCCGCTGGATGCGGCCCCGCGACTACACGGCGTGGATGGCCGTCCGTGCGGTGGGCGAGGCCGCGACGCGCACCCGCTCCGCCGATCCGGCGGCGCTGGCGGCGTTCATCCGCGGCCCGGACTTCTCCCTGCCCGCCTTCAAAGGACAGGGTCTGACCTTCCGCGACTGGGACGGTCAGCTGCGCCAGCCCGTGCTGCTCGCGGGTCCGCGCGCGCTCGTCTCGGTCTCACCGCAGTCTGGCTTTCTGCACCAGTTCTCGGAACTCGACACGCTCGGAGACGACCGGCCGGAGAGCCGGTGCCGGGATCGCTGACAACAAGGAGGGAGAAAACGCCATGTGGATCGCCAGGGGAACCGTCTGCGCACTGCTGAGCCTTGCTGCCACGGACGCGGTTCGGGCCGACACGGTGTACGTGTCGAACGAGAAGAGCAACACGATCTCGGTGGTGGACGGGGGCAAGCTTCAGGTGATCGCGACCATCAAGGTCGGACGCCGCCCCCGCGGCATCACCTTCAACGAGGACATGACGCGCATCTATGTCTGCGTCGGGGACGACAACCGGATCGACGTGATCGACGTGGCGACGCAGAAGGTGGTTGAACGCCTGCCGTCGGGGCCCGATCCCGAACTGTTCGTTCTGGAACCGGGTGGGCGCCATCTCTACGTCGCAAACGAGGACGACAACATGGTCTCGGTGGTCGATACCACCGCGAAGAAGATCGTCGGCGAGATCCAGGTCGGCGTCGAGCCGGAGGGCATGGGAATCAGCCCCGACGGGAAGACCCTGGTGAACACGTCCGAGACGACGAACATGGCGCACTTCATCGACACCGCGTCGCATAAGATCGTCGACAACGTGCTGGTGGACGCCCGCCCGCGCGTGGCGCAGTTCACGACCGATGGAAAGTTCGTCTGGGTTTCCTCGGAAATCGGCGGAACGGTCAGCGTCATCGACGCGGCGACCCGAAAAATCGTCCACAAGATCAGCTTCGCCGTCCAGGGGGTCCCGCGCGAATCGATCCAGCCGGTCGGCATCGCGATGACGCGCGACGGGCAGCGGGTCTTCGTCGCCCTCGGTCCCGCAAACCGGGTGGCCGAGATCGACGGGCAGACCTACGAGATCAAGCGTTACCACCTTGTCGGCCAGCGCGTCTGGAACCTGGCGCTGTCCCCCGATGAAAAGCGCCTCTACACGACGAACGGAGTCAGCAACGACATGTCCGTGCTGGACATGGAGCGTGGCCGGGTCATCAAGTCGGTCGGTGTCGGTGGTGCGCCGTGGGGCGTCATCGTCAAGCCGTGACCGGAGAGGAGAGCGTGGTCCAATCTGAGGCCGCGAGGCCCGAAGCCTCCGCATCGGTCCGCACTGCGTCGGTTGATCCGGTGCTGGCGGTGGAGGGCGTGAGCTACAGCTTTGGAGAGCGCAAGGCGCTGGATGGCGTGTCGTTCGCCATTCCGGCCGGACGCTTCACCGTGTTGCTGGGGCTCAACGGCGCGGGCAAGACCACGCTCTTTTCCCTGATCACGCGGCTGTACAACACGCGGGAAGGAGCCATCCGCGTGTTCGGCTTCGACATGCGCCGCCAGCCCACGCGGGCGCTGGCGCGCATCGGCGTGGTGTTCCAGCAGCCCACGCTCGACCCCGACCTGACGGTCATGCAGAACCTGCGCTACCACGGGGGGCTGCACGGCCTATCCCCAAGCGTGATCGAAGAGCGTGCACGCGAGGAACTGGCCCGCATCGGTCTTGTCGAGCGGGCGGATGAGCGGGTGCGCACGCTGTCTGGCGGGCAGCGCCGCAGGGTGGAGATCGCCCGCGCGCTGCTCCACCGGCCGAGCTTGCTGCTGCTTGACGAACCGACCGTCGGTCTGGACGTCGAGTTGCGCCGGCAAGTGCTGGATCACGTGCATGACCTTTGCCGCGAGCGGGACCTCGCCGTGCTCTGGGCCACGCACCTGATCGACGAGGCACGGGCGGAGGACGGCGTCGTGATGCTGCACCGCGGACGGATCCTTGCCGCGGGGCTGGTGATGGAGGTGTGCGCCGAGGCTGGCGCCGCGACGCTGGAGCAGGCGTTCGGAATGCTGACCGGAGGCGGAGGGGCGTCACGATGAACGTGCAGCTCTGCTGGCGCTGCCTGCGCAGCGTCGTCGTCCGCGAGGGGCTGCGCTTCGTGCACCAGCGCGAGCGGTTCTTCGCGGCGCTGGTGCGGCCGCTGGTCTGGCTCGCCATCTTCGCGGTGGGGTTCCGTGCGGTGCTCGGGCTTTCGATCATTCCGCCCTACGAGACGTACATCCTCTACGAGGAGTACGTGGTGCCGGGGCTGGTCGGCATGATCCAGCTCTTCAACGGCATGCAGAGTTCGCTGTCCATGGTCTACGACCGCGAGATGGGCAGCATGAAGACCCTGCTCGTCAGCCCGCTGCCGCGATGGTACCTGCTGGTTTGCAAGCTGCTGGCCGGCGTGCTGGTGTCGATCGCCCAGGCCTATGTCTTCATCGCCGTCGCGTGGTTCTGGGATTTCCGGCCGTTGCCGCTGGGCTATTTCGCGGTGTTGCCGGCGCTGGTGCTCAACGGACTGATGCTCGGCGCGCTCGGCCTGCTGCTTTCGTCCTTCATCAAGCAGCTGGAGAATTTCGCGGGAGTGATGAACTTCGTCATCTTCCCGATGTTCTTCGCCTCGTCCGCCCTTTATCCGATATGGCGCATTCGGGAAGGCAGCCCGGCCCTGGCGTGGGTTGCCGAGTTGAACCCGTTCACGCACGCCGTCGAACTGATCCGCTTCGCCCTGTACCTGCAACTCAACACGACGGCGCTTCTGGCCGTGTCGGCGTCGCTGCTCGTGTTTCTGGGAGGGGCGATCCTGGCCTACGATCCCGGCCGCGGCTTCTGGGCCCGGCGCGGCGGCCCGGCCGAGCAGGGGTAGAGCCTCCGCGGCGGAACGGGGCAGCGTTCCTGCGGTTGATGGGAAGTATCCCCGGCTGCGTTGCCGGGTGGGACGGAGTGGAGGAAAACGTCATGCCGGATACCCCCGAAAAGGCCAGGAAGCCTCGTGGCGAGCACAGCGTTCTCGGCAGCAAGGAAGAATTCAAGAAGGACGAAGCGCACGGGGCGGACGACGAGCAGCGGGACGAAAAGGCGAAGGACGAGATCGGTCACATGGGTGAGGCGTCCCGTCAGAAAGAGCGTTAAGACATGCGGTGATCTTTCTGTGTGCGGCCCGTGTTCCAATATGGAGATGAACGGCCGCATCACCTGTTGAGTGTTGGTGAGGCCTGAGCGTTGTCTGGCAGGAGTGTTCGCTGGATTCCGTGGAACAACGCCGGGCCTCCCAGACAACACTGGAGGAACGTCCCCATGAAGGACCTGCGAAGCGCATCCATCACATCCGCGCTTGCCCTTGCCTTGGCCGTGATGGCACTGCCGGCGGCGGCCCAATCGCCATCCCAGAGCACCACGACGACCCAGGGAACGGGTGCGGCCACCGGCAAGCTGCCGGACGAATCGCTGGCCGGCCAGCGGCAGGGGGCCATCGGCGGCGGTTCCGTCTCCCAGGGCGATCAGAGCGGCTCGTCTGGTTCGTCCGGCTCCTCGACTGCGACGCCGACCGGAAAGCTGCCGGATGAATCATTGGCCGGCCAGCGGCAGGGCACCATCGGCGGCGGTTCTGTCAGTCAGGGCGGCAGCGGTTCGACGGGCGGGGCTACCGAGAAACCGAAGCAGGGCTCGGGACAGTAGAACGCTTCGGCTCCCGAGGATCGCCGGCGGGTGCCGGCATGGCGGAACGGACGGCGGCCAGGGCGGCCGGATCCAGCGCGCCTCTCCGGTCTCCGCCGGCGCACAGGGCGGTACGGAAGCCGAGATAGTCGGGTTCGCACCGCCGCAGCACCGGAATGTCGGACAGGGTCAGTGAGCCGGCAAGACCGGTCAGCAGTCCGAGGGTGCGTGCCTCATCGATGAAGCGCGTCAACTCGCCAGGCGTTCTATGGCGAAGCAGTCCGCCCGCGTTCTTCCCGGCGGTATCGAGCATCGCGCCGACGAAGCCGGCCCGTGCGACCTCGGGCAGCAAACGGGCGTCCGGCCAGAGGTCGGCGAAGAGGACGGCGACAAGGCGAGTGCCCCGCCGTGCCTCCGGCGCCAGCGCGGCGAGGCAGCCGCCCGGATCATCGGTGGGAAACAGGCCGACCTTCACGTAATCCACGCCGCACGAACGCGTTTCGGCCACCTGTGCCGCCACGATCGTCGGTACCATGGGCAGGTCGCCGATGGTCGCGCTCAGCGGCGGGCGGGCCGGCCACGAGCGGGCCAGCGCAACGGCCGAGGCGATGCGCTCCTGCGGCCACGCGCCGAGCGCGCCGGCCGTAGGGTCCTTGAGGTCGAGGATGTCCGCCCCGCCCCGCGCCGCCAGGACGAGTTCCTCCAGGTCGGCGACACTGGCCAGGAGGCGGGTCATGCGGCGCTCTCCCTTCCAGCGTGGTCTTCGGCGGCGCGATGCTCAGCGATGCGGTCGAGCAGCCAGCCCCAGGCCTCCAGCTCGATCGGGCCGGCGGTCTTGCCGATGGCGATCGACAGGTACTCCATCTCGCGGTCGATCTTCTCGGCCGGGAGCAGATGCAGGCGGCTGACCAGGATGGCCCCCTCGATCACCGCGGCCTGCGCCCGGTTGAAGCCGCGGAAGGGACGATGGTTGACGAGGTGGACTGTCCGGCACTCCAGGCGTGGGCGTACGGCATCCTCCTCGATGGCGACCACCTCGACCTCCTCGTGCGCCAGCGCGCCAACGAGCACGGCGCTGCGGATGCGGTGCGCCGGTTCGGTGGGCCATTGGCGACGGCGGCCGGTCACGCAGCCAGCGAACACCCGGACGTCGTCGGTGACGTTGACGACCGCGCATCGGGTGGCGAGAAGGTTGTCCAGCGTGCGGGACGGGCGGAAGGGGGCCAGCACGTAGCCGCTTCCGGCCACGGTGGCACCCATTGGGGCGACATGGACGTTTCCTTCCGCATCGCAGCTTGTGATGATCGTCTCGCGGATGAAGGTCATCGTGCGGTGCCCCCCGGCTTCGATGGCAGCGTCGTCCCAAGGGCATGGAATCCGGTGGGATCGTCGGCCGGGCGGTCCACCGCCGCTCCCCAGCGCAGTTCGTTGTCCTGCGTGTAGCGCTTGCCGAGCTGCCAGGCGATCTGCGCCCGTCCCAGTTCGACTCCCAGATAGAAGGCGTGCCCGAGGTCACCGCGTGCGTCGATGTGCGGGTACAGGGCGAAGGGTTCGCTGGCGACGTGGTGTCCGTCGCGATTGTACAGGTGGATGCCCTGTTCCGTGACTTCGATCCGATAGTTGGGGTCGCGGATCCGCGTGGCCAAATCCGCGACCTGCTCGGGCGTGCTGACGAACGGCTTGCGGTCGCGCAGGCAGAGCAGCGCATCGCCGAACCCCTGGGGGCGGGAGCCCGCTTCGCGCGCCGCGAGGAACTGGCGGCGTGCCGCGTCGAACTCGCGGATCGTCCGGCGGCAGTGCGGGCTGACCTGCACGGTCAGGACATGGTCGATGTCCAACTCGGAGACGACCCCCATGAGCAGGGCGGTCATCCCCGGCGTGTCGGCGTCGGTCAGTTCGGTTACGTTGCCGATGCCCATCATGATCTCAAGGTCGGGGTAGCGTGCCCGGACCTCCCGGTAGCGGAACAGCGAGTCCGTAAAGCCGTGGTGGATCGGTTCCAGGATCGGATCGGCGATGCAACGGCGTCCCTCCCTCCGGAGGGTGTCCACCACCCGGTACAGCGACGGCAGGTCGGTCGGGGTGGTGGGGATCACGACGGGCACCGCGTCGGTCTCGCGGGCAATCCATGCGGTCGCCTCGGTCAGGCTCAGCAGGTAGGAGGCGCCGGCCCGCGCACCGCGCAGCAGATCCTGGGGATCCAGGGAATCGATGCTGACCGTGTGGCCGGCGGCGCACAGCGCCACCACCGCTTCCTCCAGATGCGGGAAGGGCTGATCCGGCAGGCAGCCGAGGTCCACCACGTCGGCCCCGTCCGCCGTGAACCGGGCGGCGCGTTCCAGGATGGCCGGAACGTCCAGGAGCGGGGCCTCTACGATCTCGGCGATGATGCGGGTGCGGTAGCGGCTGAGATCGACCGGGGCCGCCTGCCGTTGGAAGTGCTGGGGCAGATCCTCCAACTCGTCGGGGCCGCGCTCGAACGGCACGCCGAAATGCGCGACCAGCCGGTCGAGGTCGCCGCGGAACCGGCCCGGCAGCAGGACAAGGTCGGCTCCCTCGACCGACGTCAGCCGCCGCAATACGATCTCCGTCGTCGCCAGGGCGGCGACCTTGACGCCGAGGTTCACCACGCTGGTCCGGAAATCGAGCGGCTGCAGGGAGTCGAGCACGCGGCGCAGCCGGGCTTCGGCCAGTGCGCCTGTCAGGAGGAGGATGTGTCCGGGCCGTTCCCCCTCACGCATCGATCGCTCCGGCCTGGGACAGCAGACGGGTGCCCACGGGGGTGCTCCGCGCCAGCGCCTCGGCGAACTGCCCATGATCGTTTCGCGAGACGCACCAGACACTTCCTCCGTAGTGCGCCATCAAATCCGGCAGCGCCGGATCGACGATGCCCTCCACCACCATTCGATGGATGGGGATGGGCCCGTCGGGCAGGGGAGCGGACTTGACCAGGATCGCGCAGGTGGCGTCGAGTTGCTCGGCAAGCCAGACCGCCAAGCTGTCGGACGTCACGTCCCAGCTTTCCGCGACGTCCGCGGTTTCGGCCAGCGGGAGCGGCATCCAGACGGTTGGACCCGGCCGGCTGCGCAGTTCGTTCAGCGAGCGGGCTGGCAACAGCCGTGGTTCCAGATCGGCCAGGGCGGTGCCGTACTGTTCCATCGCCAGCAGGGCCATGCGGTGTGCCGCCCGATCCCCGAACCGGAGCGCCGGTTGCGCGTCGCGCACGGCATCGGCAAAGGGGCCACCTCCGGGAACGACGATCACGCGCACCCGCGATTCCGAGGCCAGCAGGCCCAGCCAGCACCGCAACTCGGGTGCGCTCCAGAGGCTGCCGCCCAGCTTCACCACCCAAAGCGGCGGCATGCTCATGGCTCCATGCGACGGGATTGTTCGAGGACCACGCCCACGCCGCCGGATTCCGGGACGACGTCCAGCTTCTCGACCCGCACCTGCGCCCTGGTCACGCGCGGGTCGGAGAAACAAAGGGCCATGATCCGGTCGGCCAGCGTCTCGACGAGGTGCACATGCTCGCCGTCGCGCAGGGCACGGATGCCGTCGATCAGGAAGTCGTAGGACAAAACCTCGTCCAGATCGTCGGTCAAGGGCTGTTCCGGCC
>JAEYOB010000118.1 GCA_023412175.1 Pseudomonadota bacterium
ACATCTGCTTCCCCCGCGGCGACCTGGAGGGCTGCCTGCGCGAGCATCAGACGGCCCTGGAATGGGCGCGGCAGGCCGGGGCCGCCGACCTGGAGACGGCGGCGCTCGGCGGCCTCGGTGACGCCCACTACGCGCATGGCCGCATGGCGACGGCGCACGATCATTTCGCCCGTTGCGTCGCGCTGGCGCGGGAGCAGGGGTTGCGCCGGGTCGAGGTGTCGAACCTCTACATGGTCGCGATCACCCGGTTCTATCTCAACGACCTGCACGGCGCCGTCGAGGAGGCCCGCGCCGGCGCGCGGGCGGCGCAGGCGATCGGCCATCGCCGGGCCGAGCTGCTCTCCCACATCTGCGCCTACGAGATCCTGTTCGAGCTGGGCGAGGCGGTCGCCGGGCGCGATCACCTGGCCCGCGCGCAGGCGCTGACGCAGCAGTTGGGTGCACGCCGTTTCGAGGCGGAGCATCTGCTGTACGAGGCCAGGCTGGAACGCTGCGCCGGGAATCCGGAGTCGGCCTGCGGCTTGCTGCAACGCGCCCTGGCCATCGCCCGCGACACCGGACCGGGCTACATCGGGCCGTCGATCCTGGCGGAGCTGGCGGTGTGCGGCGACGACCCGGCGGCCCGGCGTGCGGCGCTCGACGAGGGGGAAGGGCTGCTGGCTGGCGGCAGCGTGGGACACAACCACCTGCAGTTCTACCGCGAGGCCATCGACACGGCGCTGGACCTCGGGGACTGGACGCTGGCGGAGCGCTACGCCGCCGCGCTGGAGGACTATGCAGGAGCCGAGCGGTTGCCCTGGTGCACGCTGTTCGCGGCACGCGGACGCGCCCTCGCCGCCTGGAGCCGCGGCCGGCATGACGGGGAGACCCGTTCGGCGCTTCTGCGGGTGCTGGAGGAATGCCGGCGCGCCGGCTACGTGCCGCCGGTCGGGCGGTTGGAAGCGGCGCTGCGCGGGTGACCCGCGTCAGGGGTGTGCGTGGTACAGCAGCGCCTCCCCGGTGTGGCGGATCAGCGGGTGCGGCACCACGGCGCGACGCCCCACCACGGCGAAGCCCTGACCCAGGAAAAGGCGCCGCGACGCGGTGTTGGCCGCGAAGACGATGGCGCTCATGCCGTCCAGCGCCTCCGCCCGTGCCCGTGCGCGGGCAACGCCCAGCAGGCGGGCGGCGATTCCGCGGCGGCGGAACCCCTCCCGCACGCCGATGCCGGCGACGTACAGGCTTCCGGGGATCTCCAGCTCCGCGTAGGGGCGCAGGACGGGATCAACCTCCGTTTCCACCGCTCCCACGGGGCGCGGCGGCATGGCGAAGGCGAGCACGAAGCCCACCACGGCGCCGTCGTGCTCCGCCAGCACGGCGTTGCGATAGCTGAAGTCCACGCCTTCGCGGGCGTAGCGCCGCTCGCCGACGTCGAGCAGGTCTTCGCCGGGGACGGCCTGCATGCTCCAGATGTAGTCGGCCACGCCGTCCGCGGCCATGCGGATCAGTTCAGCGAGGCGGCGGCTGTCGTCGCGCCGCGCCGGGCGGACGATGACGGTGCCGGACGGTGCGGCTTCGGTCAGCATGACGGATGCTCCGTTCGAGGTTGCAATGCCCCTTTCTTGCCGGACCGGCCGTCAGCCGGGCGTGCGCGGACCCGTGAAGCGGGCGTGAAAATGCGGCACCGGGATTGAAGCATGCGTTTTCACGCTCCGGATACCCTCCGCTTCACGCCCGCATCACGCCGCCGCGTCAGAAAGAGCGCCAACCGCAACGTCCTTCAGGGAGAGAAGCCATGACGCTGCACGACACCCGCGGGCTGGCCGTGTCCACCCACAACCGGAATGCTCTGGACCGCTACGACACCGCTTTGGAACTGCTGAACGGGTACTACCTCGACTTCCTGGCCGTCATCGACGAAGCGCTGGCGGAGGACCCGGGCTTCGTGATGGGCCACTGCTTCAAGGCCGGGGTCTACGCCACCTGCAACGAAGCTTCCGTCCAGTCCGAGCTGCGCCGCAACCTGGAGGCGGCCGAGGCGCTGTCGGCCACCGCCAACGACCGCGAGCGCACGCACATGGCCGCCGCCCGTGCCTGGATGGAGGGCGATCTGGAACGGGCCGCCGCCCTCTACGGACGGATCGTGCAGGAGCACCCGCGCGACATCCTGGCCCTGCAGCTCGGGCACCAGACCGACTTCTTCCTGGGTGAATCCCGCATGCTGCGCGACCGCGTGGCGCAGGTGCTGCCGCACTGGGACGAGGGGGTGCCGGGCTTCGGCTACGTGCTGGGCATGCACGCCTTCGGACTGGAGCAGACGAATCTCTACGGCCGCGCCGAAGAGGTCGGGCGGCGGGCGCTCTCCCTCAACCAGCGCGACCCGTGGGCGATCCACGCGGTGGCGCACGTGATGGAAATGCAGGGCCGTGCGGACGAGGGCGTGGAGTGGCTGGAAAGCCGGCGGCCCCAGTGGGCCGACAACAACGCCTTTTCCTTCCACAACTGGTGGCATCTGGCGCTGTATCATCTGGAACAGGGCGAGACGGAGCGGGTTCTGGCCCTCTACGACGCACATGTCCGGCCAAGCCCGGCGTCGACGGCCCTGGAGCTGGTGGACGCCTCCGGCATGCTCTGGCGGCTGCATCTGCGCGGCGTCGATGTGGGCAGCCGTTGGGGGGATCTCGCTGACGCCTGGGAGCGGACGGCCGGCGACGGCTTCTATGCCTTCAACGACACGCACGCCATGATGGCGTTCGTCGCCGCCGGCCGCGACGGCGCGGCGGAGCGCACCATGACCGCCCAGGAAACCACTGCCCGGCGCGGCCGGGGCAGCGGTGCGGCGATGGCGCACGACGTCGGCGTGCCGGTCTGCCGGGCCTTGCGGGCTTTCGACCGGGGCGACTACCGGACGGCGGCCGACCTGCTGTACGCGGTGCGCACCCGCGCCCACCGCTTCGGCGGCAGCCATGCGCAGCGCGACATTCTGGACCTGACCCTGCTCGAAGCGGCGATCCGCGGTGGGAACGCACCGCTCGCCCGCGCGCTGACCGCCGAGCGCAACGACCTGAAGCCCTCCAGCCCGGCCAACCGCACGCTTACGGCACGGGCCATCGAGATGGCGGCCGGCCGCAGCGCGGCCGAGCGGCCAAGGACGGTGCTGTTCCAGGATTGCTTCGTTCTGGAAGGCTGATCGGGATGGTCCGGGCCGGGTTCCCCTTCCCTGCCCGGACCACAGGCCCCACCTTTGCTTCGCATCCGGGACGAAGGTGTCCCGGCAAGCAAAAGGACCAGACACATGACGACGCCACCGGAGAC
Source organism: Pseudomonadota bacterium (assembly GCA_023412175.1). Classification (GTDB taxonomy): domain Bacteria; phylum Pseudomonadota; class Alphaproteobacteria; order Azospirillales; family Azospirillaceae; genus Azospirillum. The sequence goes on from JAEYOB010000118.1 coordinate 3,295, forward strand.
CGCACCCACCTCCCCGTCGGGCTTCGACCTTTCGCCGCCGACGCCGGAGCAGCGGCGGCGGCTCGAATCCCGTTTGACGGACGAGGAGCGGGCGGTGCTGCTCGAACACGGGACGGAAGCGCCGTTCTGCGGCACTCTGCTTGGCAACAAGGAGCCGGGCACCTACTGCTGCAAGCTGTGCGGCCTGCCGCTGTTCCGTGCCGGGGAGAAGTTCGAATCCGGCACCGGCTGGCCGAGCTTCACTGCGCCCTTCGACAAGGAGCATGTGAAGCTCGTGCGCGACACCAGCTACGGCATGGTCCGCGTCGAAATCGTCTGCGCCCGGTGCGGCAGCCACCAGGGGCATGTCTTTCCGGACGGGCCGCCGCCGACCGGGATGCGGTTCTGCATCAATTCGGTCTCGCTCCGCTTCGTGCCCGAAGGCGAAGCCATGGCCAAGACGCTGGACGACGGCGGGGAAGCCTGATGCCCCCGTTCTCGGTCCTTGATCTGGCGCCCGTGCCGTACGGCGCCACGCCGGCGGATGCGCTGCGCAACACCCTCGACCTGGCCCGGCACGCCGAGCGGTGGGGCTATCGCCGCTACTGGCTGGCTGAACACCACAACATGATCGGCATCGCCAGCGCCGCGACCGCCGTCGTGATCGGCCACGTTGCCGCCGGAACGCGCACGATCCGCGTCGGCGCGGGCGGCATCATGCTGCCGAACCACGCGCCGCTGCTCATCGCCGAACAGTTCGGCACCCTCGAATCGCTGTACCCCGGCCGCATCGATCTGGGGCTGGGCCGCGCTCCCGGAACGGACCAGCTGACGCTGCGTGCCCTGCGCCGGGACCCCATGAGCGCCGAGGATTTTCCCCGCGACGTGCTCGAACTGCAGGCGCTGCTCGGCCCGCCCGAACCGGGGCAGCGGGTGCGGGCGGTGCCGGGCGCCGGCCTGGAGGTCCCGCTCTGGATCCTCGGGTCGAGCCTGTTCGGCGCGCAGCTCGCCGCGAACCTGGGGCTTCCCTATGCCTTCGCCTCGCACTTCGCGCCCGCCGCGCTGATGCAGGCCCTGCAGGTCTACCGAACCGCCTTCAATCCCTCGCGGCAGCTCGACTGGCCCTACTCCATGGTCGGCGTGAACGTTTTCGCCGCGGACACCGACGCGGAAGCCCGCCGGCTCTTCACCTCGGCCCAGCAGCAGTTCGCGAATCTAGTGCGCGGCACGCGCGGCCTGCTGCCCCCGCCCATCGACGATATCGAAAGCTACTGGTCGCCGATGGAGAAGGCGCAGGCGTCCGGCATGCTGGCGTGCTCCTTCGTCGGTTCGCCCGACACCATCCGGCGCGGCCTGGAGGGATTCATCGCGCAGACCGGCGCGGACGAGCTGATGGTGGCGTCCGCCATCTTCGACCACGCGGCGCGCCTGCGCTCCTACGAAATCCTGGCGGAGGTCGGGCGGACGCTCGAAGGCACGGCCTGATCCGTGCCACGTCCGCTCGTATGGGACATCCTGTCACATTCAAGCGGCCGCCGCACTGATATACCAGCCTTGATGGGCCGGGTGTTCCGGAGTGACCGCCGCGAACGCCCGGACGTTTCCTCCCTAGACTTCAGGCCGCTGGGCGACATGCCCCAGCGGCCTTTTCTTTCGTCGCGGGCGGCACCCCTGCCGACGAAAAACGCCGCCGCCCGGCCGAAAGGCGGGACGGCGGCCAGTATCGCCAAAACAAGATCACTTAAGGAGCTTCAGCGCCTTTTGCGCTTTGCCGGGGGACCCTAACCCGATGGACGGTGGGGCGCAGTGACGGGCGTCACACCCCACCCCAAAAAGGGTTAGCCAGATTCATCGGGTTCAACGCTGCCGCATACCGGTATAGCGTCATCCGGTCGTCCCCAATAAGGAGCCGATGATGTCCGGCCTGATCCTGCTTCTGCTGCTGCCGACGATCGCCCTCGGCATGGCCATGGTCGGTCCGTCCGACCGCGCGCAGAACGCCGACTCCGCGTTCTGAACCTTCTCTGCCGACCGGCAATCTCCGCAGATGCGAAGGACCGGGGG
>JAEYOB010000761.1 GCA_023412175.1 Pseudomonadota bacterium
TCAGGACCATCTCCATCGCCTTGGACTTGCCGACGAAGCGGGTCAGGCGCTGGGTGCCGCCGGCGCCGGGGATGGTGCCGATGGTGATCTCCGGCTGGCCGAACTTGGCGGTGTCGGCGGCCAGGATGAAGTCGGCCATCATCGCCATCTCGCAGCCGCCGCCCAGCGCGAAGCCGGCCACCGCGGCGATGGTGGGCTTGCGGCACTGGGCGAGACGCTCCCACTTCGCGGTGATGAAGTTGGAGGTGTAGACGTCCATGTAGCCGAAGCCGGCCATCTCCTTGATGTCGGCGCCGGCGGCGAAGGCCTTCTCCGACCCGGTCACCACGATGGCGCCGATGGCCGCGTCGGCCTCCAGCGCGTCGAGCGCCTGGCCCAGTTCGGTCACCAGCTGGTCGTTCAGCGCGTTCAGCGCCTTCGGACGGTTCAGCGTGATCAGCCCGACGGGGCCGCGGGTTTCGACGAGGATCGTTTCGTACGCCATGGTTCCAACGTGCTCCCGAGAGACTTTTATGGTTGTGGGGGTTATCGCGGTGTCAGGACGAAGCGGACGGTCATGAGCCCGGCCTTCGCCCCGCCGCCGGGGAATTCGAGGCTCAGCTCCTCGCCGTCGCGTTCGAAGCGGGTGTCGGCGACGCGCGTCCAGCCGAGCTGCGGCATGGTCTGCGCGTAGAAGCCCAGCACCGCCCTGCGCTCCACCCGGCCCTGCATCACCGACTCGACGATGCGCCCGTTGGGCTTGTCGAACACCAGGGCGCCGTTCTCGGCGGTCCTGAGGCCCGGCATCGCCGGCACGTCGCCCATGCCGGAGACGAAACGCGCGGCCTCCGCCGCCACGGCGACCGCGGGGGCGGAGAGGAGGAGGGCGGAGAGCACCGCCCGGGCGGTGAATGAGCGAGCCGTCATGGTGGTCAGGTATATCAGCGTTGGCGGTGCGAACAATAGAAAGTGGAACGGCCGGACTGCACGATGCGCTGGATGCCGCCGGTCTTGGCAAGATTGCAGGTGCATCCCGGACAGGGCTCGCCCGCGCGGTCGTACACCGAGAACTGGTGCTGGAAATAGCCCAGCTCGCCCGACGCCTGCCGGTGGTCGCGCAACGTCGAGCCGCCGGCCTCGATGGCCCGCGCCAGAACGTCGCGGATGCATTTGGCCAGCCGCTCGGCCTTGGCGCCGGTCACCGTCGCGGCCATCCGGGTCGGGCTGATGCCGGCGCAGAACAGCGCCTCCGACACATAGATGTTGCCGAGGCCCGCCACCACGCTCTGGTCGAGCAGCGCCGCCTTGATCGGGCTCATGCGGCCGGCCAGCCGCTCGGCCAGCACCGGGCCGGAGAATTCGTTGCCCAGCGGTTCCGGCCCCAGCGACCGCAGCATCGGGTGTTCGGCCAGCGCCGCCTCGTCGGTCAGGTCCATCATCCCGAACCGGCGGGCGTCGTTGAAGGTGACGACGGTGCCCTCGTCGGTCTCGAAGATGACGTGGTCGTGGGTGGCGGGCTCCGGCGCCGGGGCGGGGGAGATCACCATGCGGCCGGACATGCCCAGGTGCGCCAGCAGCACGGTGCCGTCGTCCAGGTGCACGAGGATGTACTTGGCGCGCCGCCGCACGGCGGCCACCCGGCGGCCGGTCAGCCGCTCGCAGAAGCGCGGCGGGAACGGGAAGCGCAGGTCCGGCCGCCGCTGCACCACGCGGGCGAGCACGCGCCCCTCCAGGTGGGGGGCGAGGCCGCGGCAGACGGTTTCGACTTCGGGCAGCTCGGGCATGGTCCATACGGTGGGGTATGCGGCGCAGCAAGACAAGCCCCTTCCTCTCACACCCCCGCTGGCGGAAGCCCAAGCGGCGCGCTATGTTGCGCGCCATGAGCGAGACCTCCCCTCCCGACAAGCCAGCTTCCGGCCCCGCCCCTGATGGACAGGAAGGCCAGTGGTTCGGCTTCCGCCCCGTCGATCCCGACGCCAAGTCCGGCCTCGTGCGCGCCGTCTTCGACAGCGTGGCGGGCAAGTACGACCTGATGAACGACCTGATGTCGGGCGGCATCCACCGGCTGTGGAAGGACACGCTCATCGGCATGGTCGATCCGCAGCCGCACCAGACGCTGCTCGACGTGGCCGGCGGCACCGGCGACATCGCCTTCCGCTTCCTCAACCGCGGCGGCGGGCGCGTGGTGGTCTGCGACATCACCGAGGCGATGCTGCGGGTGGGGCGTGACCGCGCGGTGGACCGCGGGCTGCTGACCGGGCTGAACTGGGTGGTCGGCGACGCCATGAGGCTGCCGGTCGCCCCGCGCTCGGTGGACACCTACACCATCGCCTTCGGCCTGCGGAACGTCACCCACATCGACGAGGCGATCGCCGAGGCGCGGCGCGTGCTGAAGCCCGGCGGCAAGCTGTTCATACTGGAGTTCAGCACGGTGGTCCTGCCGGTGCTGAAGGAGATCTACGACGTCTACTCATTCCAGGTGCTGCCCAAGCTGGGCCGGCTGGTGGCGGGCGACGCCGACTCCTATCAATACCTTGTCGAGAGCATCCGCCGCTTCCCCGACCAGGCGGCGCTGGCGAAGCGCATGGAGGCGGCGGGCTTCGCGTCGGTGCGCGTGCGCAACCTGTCCGGCGGCATCGCCGCCATCCATTCCGGCTGGCGGGTCTAGACCTTGTTCCGGCTGTTCCGCAACCTGTTCCGGATGCTGGCGATCGCGCGCATCCTGGCGCGCCACAACGCCCTGCCGGACGCCCTGCCCGACATCGCCCCCGGCTTCGCCTTCCTGTGGCGCATCGTCGCCAACAAGCGCGTCTCGGGGCGCGAGGGGCAGCGGCTGGCCGCCGCCCTGGCCGAGCTGGGTCCCACCTTCATCAAGCTGGGGCAGCTGCTGTCCACCCGCTCCGACGTGGTGGGCGAGCGGATGGCGACCGATCTGGCCGAGTTGCAGGACAAGCTGCCGCCGTTCCCCGGCCATCAGGCGCGCGCCATCGTCGAGGCGGAGCTGGGCCGCCCCATCGGCGTGATGTTCCAGAGCTTCGAGGAGGTGCCGGTCGCCGCCGCGTCGATCGCGCAGGTACACTTCGCGGTCACCGCCGAGGGCGAGCCGGTGGCGGTCAAGGTGCTGCGCCCCGGCATCGAGCGGGCCTTCGAGCGCGACATCGAGCTGTTCTACCAGCTGGCCGAGTGGGCCCAGCGCGTCATGCCGAAGCTGAAGCGCCTCCGGCCCGTCGAGGTGGTGGACACCTTCGCCCGCACCTCGCGCCTGGAGATGGACCTGCGCATGGAGGCCGCCGCCGCCTCCGAACTGGCCGACAACTTCAAGGGCGACCCCACCTTCCTCATCCCAAAGGTGAACTGGGACCGCACGGCGCAGCGCGTGCTGACGCTCCAGCGCATCGTCGGGTTCAAGGTGGACGAGGTCGAGCGCATCATCGCCGCCGGATACGACCGCGACGAGATCCTGGCCAAGGCCTCGGCGTCCTTCTTCAATCAGGTGTTCCGCGACGGCTTCTTCCACGCCGACCTGCACCCCGGCAACCTGTTCGTCGTCGAGGACGGCAACATCGCCGCCGTGGATTTCGGCATCATGGGCCGGCTCGACCGGGCGACGCGCACCTACCTCGCCGACATGCTCATCGGCTTCCTGACCGGCGACTACCGGCGGGTGGCGCTGGTGCATTTCCAGGCCGGCTACGTGCCGGCGCACCAGTCCATCGAACTGTTCACCCAGGCCTGCCGCGCCATCGGCGAGCCGTTGCAGGACAAGCCGCTGAACGAGATCTCGGTCGGCCGGCTGCTGGCCCAGCTGTTCGCGGTGACCGAGCAGTTCGACATGGAGACCCAGCCGCAGCTCCTGCTGCTGCAGAAGAGCATGCTGACCGCCGAGGGCGTGGGCCGCATCCTCAACCCCAAGATCAACATGTGGGAGCTGGCGCGCCCGCTGATCGAGGAGTGGATGCGCGAGAACCGCGGGCCGGAGGCGCAGATCCTCGACGGCACCGAGGCGGCCGTCCGCACCATCCGGCGCCTGCCCATGCTGGTGCGCGACGCCGAGCGCGTGGCGGCGCAGATCGCCGACGCCGGCCTGCGCCTGCACCCGCAGACGATGCGCCATCTGGTCGATTCCTGGACGGTCCGGCGCCGGTCCGACCGGATCGCCCTGTGGGCCATCGTGGCGCTTCTGGCGTTCCTGGCGGTGCAGCTGGTGCGCCTTTGACATGACCTGCGGCCCCGCACCCGCTTGACCGCGGGCACCGTGGGGCGCAGACTCGGGAACGCAACGGCCTTTCAACGGCCGGCCCCGCAACGACCGAGGGGCGGCCATGGCCCGCGACCTTCTCGACGTCCTGCTGTCCGCCAAGCGGGTGGACGACTATCAGGCCTCTCACACGCCGACGCGCACCCTGCCCGCCGTGGTGACGCTGGCCCGCGACCACGGCGCCGGCGGCGAGGCCATCGCCGCAATGGTGGCAGAGCGGCTGGGCGTGCGCACCTACGACAAGGAAATCCTCGACGCCATCGTCGCCGAGGCGACGTCCGACCCGCACCTGATGCGCCAGCTCGACGAAGCGCTGCCGGAACGGGCCGGCATGTTCCTCTACGCCAGCCTGATGGGCCTGGACGACCCGCAGTCGGAGTACCAGCGGCTGCTGACCCGCGTGGTCAACGGCATCGCCTTCCAGGGCGGGGTGATCCTCGGCCGCGGCGCGCACCTGCTGCTGCGCGGCCGGCAGCGCTTCCGCGTGCGCATCGTCGGCTCCGAGGAGGTTTGCGCCAACCGGCTGGCCGGTGGCAGCGCGACGCCGCCGGCGACGCTGGACGAGGTGCGCCGGGTCAACGCCGCACGCGCCAAGTTCTTCGAGGAGACGTTCAAAGTCTCCAACCACGACCCGCTGCAATACGACCTGATCGTGAACACCGACCGCCTCACCAACCCGGCCGAAGTCGCCGACCTCATCGTTCAGGCGTTCCGGGCGCACTGGCGATAGACGCGCGGCGGCACCATCCTTCATTAGACTAAAGTTATATATTATAATATTGCTCGCCATATGCGTGTATGCAATATGGCCGAGAGAATTGGTCGGATCAGGGACAGCGCGATGAAACACCGTCAGATCGGGTTGAGGGCGACGGTGGCGTTGACCTGCGCCGTGCTGGTGATCGGCGTCTCGACGATCCTCGCCGTGCTGACCGACATCCGCTCGCGCCAGCGCATCCAGGACGAGGCCGGCCGCTCGCTGGGCGAGATCGCCGCGCAGCTGGCCGACAAGCTCGACCGCTCCATGTGGGCGCGCTCCAGCGAAGTGGCCGTGCTGTCGCATCTCCTGTCGTCGCGCGATCTTCTCGACCCGGACGCGCTGCGGCGCACGCTGGACGATTTCAGGGCGTCCTTCCCCACCATTTCCTGGATGGGCTTCACCGACCCGGCCGGCCGGGTGGTGGCGGCCACCGGCGGCGTCCTGCAAGGCGAGGACATCTCCAAGCGGCCCGTTTACCGGTATGGGCGCGACGGCATGTTCGTGGGCGACGTCCACGACGCCATCCTGCTGGCCAAGCTGCTGCCGAACCCCAGCGGCGAGCCCATGAAGTTCGTCGACATCGCCGTTCCCGTGCACGACGGTCACGGCCGTCTGGCCGGCGTGCTGGCCGCGCACCTGAGCTGGGAGTGGGCCTGGCAGCTGGAGCGTTCCATGCTGGACTCGCTGCGCGGGCGCGAGGGGCTCACCCTTCACGTGATCGCAGCCGACAGGACCATCCTGCTCGGCGACAAGGGGACGCTCGGGTCCAAGCTGGACCTCGGCTCGATCGGCAAGGCGCAGGCCGGCCAGGGCAGCGGATGGGCGGTGGAGACCTGGCCGGACGGCCGGCGCTATCTCACCGGCTACGCCTTCGGCAACGGGCATCTCGACTACAGGGGCCTGGGCTGGACGGTCGTCGCCCGCCAGCCGCTGGACGTCGCCTTCGCCGCGGCCGACGCCCAGACCCGCGAGACGGTGGCGGCTGGCGTGGTCATGGCGCTGGCGTTCAGCGCGCTCGGCTGGTTCGCGGCGCGCCGGATCACCACGCCCCTGCAACGCATCGCCCTGGCGGCGGAGCGCATCCGCGACGGCGAGCTGCACCACCGCATCCCGGAGGTCGGCGGCGCGGCGGAGATCCGCTCGCTCTCGTCCTCGCTGAACGATCTGGTGGAGAGCCTGACCAGCCAGCGGACGGCGCTGGAGCGGATCGAGGACATCGCCTACCAGGACCGCCTGACCACCCTGCCCAACCGTCGCTTCTTCGAGCAGTACCTGGAGGCCGCCACGGTGCGGGACGGGGCCGGCGGCAGCCCGCTGACCTTCATGTACATCGACCTGGACGGCTTCAAGCCGGTGAACGACCGCTTCGGCCACGATGCCGGCGACGTGGTGCTGCAGCAGGTCGGCCTCCGGCTCGCCTCGTGCTTCCGCAGCAACAACGACGTGGTCGCCCGGCTGGGCGGCGACGAGTTCGCGGCGGTGCTGGTGGGCACGCCGGGCGGCGCCGGCGGCCCGAACGTGGACGAACTGGCCGGCCGCATCATCGCCGCCGTCAACGAACCCATCGCCGTGCCCGGCGGAACCGTGCGGGTGGGCTGTTCCATCGGCATCGCGCGCTGGCCGGCCGACGGCAAGGACCTGGAGAGCGTCATGCGGCGCGCCGACGAGGCGCTCTACACCGCCAAGCGCAACGGCAAGAACCGCGCGGTGGCGTGGAGCGCGGACGCCGCAGCCGGGGCGTAGGCCGGTCAGAACGAGCGCTGGAACCCCACCAGCAGGCGGAAGCGCGGCGAGTCGGGACCGAGGCCGGCACCGGCGCCGGCGGTCAGGACGGTCTCTCCGCCGAGCGCGTGGCGCACGCCGGCCTCGACGAAATTGTCCACCTTGCCGCGCTCGCGCGACGGCTCGCGCACCACGTCGAAGGCCACCGCGGTGGTGGACGCCACCGCAAAATTGACGCCCGCCGCGGCGAAGTAGCGGTCCTTCCGCTCGTCGTCGCCGGCGCCGTGCAGGTGCCGCCACGCCACGTTGAGGTGGAGGCGCGGCGCCGTCCCGGCCTCGCCCAGCGGCTGGGTCAGGCGCAGCTCGATTTCCGACTGCACCGACTCGCCGCCCGGCCCGAAGGGCACGGACACCGCCGGCGCAATGGTGATGCCCGGCCGCAGTCCGGAGATCTCCAGGATGTTGTATTCCAGCTCGAACTCCACGTCGCCGCGGCCGCCGTCCTCGGCGTTGCCCATCGAATAGCTCGGCGACAGGCCCAGCGACAGCCCGCGCCGGATGCCGAACTCCACCTCCGGGTCGAGGGTGAACAGGTGCCGGTTGCCGCGCTGGCGCTCGTAGGCGGAGCGGAGCTTAAGCTCGGTCCCGCCTGCCTCGATCCGGTCGGCATCGTCGATGGTGATCGGCAGGCCGCGCGACAGGCCCATGTGCTCGTCGCCCTGCGCCCGCGCCGCGCCGGATGCGAACACCGCCGCCAACACCGCTACCGCCAGCACCGCACCCGGGATCCGCATCCGCAGGCCCTCCCCGCCCAGCTTTGATCCAGCTTTGATCTGCGGCATCAACACCGCCGGGAGGGTTTCGGGTCCACGGGCTACTCCCGCCACCACGCCTCGGTCATGGCGCCGTAGACGGGGGTGACGGCCGGGCGCCGCACGTCGGTCCAGCGGGCGATGCGGTCCACCGTCGGGTGGAACAGCGGCACCATGTAGAAGCCCCACAGCAGCACGCGGTCCAGCGCCCTGACGCGCGCCTCCAGCTCCGGCCGGGTGCGGGCGGCGGCGATGGAGGCGGCGATGGCGTCCACCGCCGGATCCCGGATTCCGGCGTAGTTGCGCGTGCCCGGCGTGTCGGCCGCGCGGGAGCCGTAGTAGTAGACCTGCTCGTTCCCCGGCGACAGGGTCGAGGACCACCAGCGCACCACCACGTCGTAGTCGTACTCGTCCAGCCGCGCCTGGAACTGCGCGCTGTCCACCGTGCGCACCTTGGCCGTGATGCCCAGGCGCTCCAGGCCGCGGGCGAACTCCAGCGCCGGGCGCTCGTCGGCCGGATCGCCCAGCAGGATCTCGAACAGGAAGGGCCGCCCGGCGCCGTTCACCAGCCGCCCGTTCTGCACCGTCCAGCCCGCCTCGGTGAGCAGCCGCATCGCCTCGCGCAGGTTGGCGCGGCCGGCGTAGGGGCCGCCGCCGTCGGCCTGCGGAAGCTGGTAGGGGGTGGTGAACAGCTCCGGCGGCAGGACGGGCCGGAACGGCGCCAGCACCTTCAGCTCGTCCGGCCCCGGCAGCCCGGCCGCCGCCAGCGCCGAGTTCGGGTAGTAGCTGGCCGTGCGGGTGAGCGCGCCGTGGTAGAGCGTGCGGTTGATCCACTCGTAATCCAGCGCGTAGCCCAGCGCCTGCCGGACGCGCCGGTCGCGGAACAGGGGCCGCCGGGTGTTCATGATGAAGCCGCGAGCGTACTCCGGCCGCCCGGTCGGCAGCTCCTCCAGCACGAACCGCCCCGCGCGCAGCGCCGGCCCGTCGTAGCCGGTGGCCCATTTGGCGGGCTCGCCCTCGCGCCGCACGTCGGCCTGCCCCGCCTTGAACGCCTCCAGCGCCACCGTGTCGTCGCGGTAGTAGTCGTAGACCAGCGTGTCGAAGTTGAACAGGCCGCGCCGCGCCGGCAGGTCCCGGCCCCAATAGTCGGCCACCCGCTCGTAGACGATGCGGCGGCCGGGCTCGACCTCCCTGACGCGGTAGGGGCCGCTGCCCATCGGCGCCTCCAGCGTCGTGCGGTCGAAGGTGCGGCCCTGCCACCACGCCTTCTGGTGCACCGGCAGCAGCCCCATGAGCATGGGCATCTCGCGGTCGATGCCGCCGTCCGGCTCGCGCAGGAAGGCGAAGCGCACGCTGCGGGCGTCCAGCCGCTCGGCCAGCGCCACCTTGGCGTAGAACAGGCGGCGGTTGGGCGTGCCGAACTGCCGCTGCACCTCGAAGGAGAACAGCACGTCGTCGGCCGTCACCGGCGTGCCGTCGTGCCAGCGCGCCTTCGGGTTCAGCCGGAAGACGATGGACGAGCGGTCCTCCGGCACCTCGATGCGCTCCGCCAGCAGGCCGTAGAGCGAGAA
>JAEYOB010000202.1 GCA_023412175.1 Pseudomonadota bacterium
ATGCCGTCCTCCCCGCGGTACAGCGCGATGTTGGCGCGCGACGCGTGCCAGCCGAGGCCGAGCTGCCGGTTCTCCACACGCAGATCGGCGCCGACCACGGTGAGCCGGCGCAGCAGGCCCAGCGGGCGGTCGCGGGACGGCGCCCGGCGCAGGCTGTCCAGCAGATCCGCGGTCGCCTCGGTGCCGGCGTCCGGGGCGGGCTCGATCCCGGCGTCGCGGATGTCGAAGCCGTAGCGCCCGTCCTCGTGCCGTATCACGGTGAGCCGCGGGCGGATCAGGTCGAGCCGGGTCGGCGCCAGCCGGCCCAGCAGCAGCTCGCGCAGCGACAGGCCGATGCCCAGTTCCGGCACCGCGGCGATGGGCGCGCCTTCGGCGCTGATGGCGCGGACCCGCCGGGCACGCAGATCGAGGATGGAACCGCCCGTCTCGGTGTCGTTGGTCCAGCTCAGCACCAGCGAACCGATGGAGACCGACACGCGGTCGTCCTCGCCGGCCAGCGCCTCCTCGATGTACGGCGTCAGCGGGGCGAGGTCGATCGGCCCCTGCGACAGCCGCCAGGCGAACGCGGCCGCCGCGGCGATCACCGCCGCGACCGCGACGGTGGCCGTCCACCCGAGGATCCGTGCCGTGCGGCGGATCATCGCGTCCCTCTCCCCTTGGCCGGGAGGGGAGAGCAGTGGGGAGAATGGACGTTGACCGTGGGCCGCCGGACGCGCACCTTCGCCGTCTGCACAAACCGTGAGCAAGCCCTCGCCATGCCCGTCGCGTTCCCCGCCCCGCTGCCGAAGCCCTTCGATTCCTCGCAAGCCCGGCTGGGCCGGGAGCGATGGCAGGAGGAAGCGGCCAGGCAGGAGCCGGAACTGGCGGCCTGGGCCGAGGCGTTCGCCGCCGACCCGTCCGGCGGCGCGCTGATCGACGCGGTGTGCGGCAACAGCCCGTACCTCGGCCAGTCGCTGACGCGCGAGCTGTCCTTCGTCCGCCGTGCCGTCGAGGGGGGATTCGACGCCACCTTTTCCGCCCTGATGGCCGAGCTGGAACAACAGGCCGCCGGCGAGCGCGACATGGACCGGCTGATGGCCGCCCTGCGCATCGCCAAGCGGCGCGCCGCGCTGCTGATCGGCCTGGCCGACATCACCGGGACATGGACGCTGGAACAGGTCACGGGCGCGCTGAGCGAGACCGCCGAGACGGCACTCAGGCTCGCGGCCAGCCACCTGCTGCGCAAGGCGGCGGAGGCCGGCACGCTGACGCTGCCCGATCCGGAGCGTCCGTGGGTGGGGTCTGGCCTGATCGTATTGGGCATGGGAAAACTGGGCGCGCGCGAACTCAACTATTCCAGCGATATAGACCTGATCGTCCTGTACGACGACGCCGTCGTGAAGACGGCCCAGCCGGACAACCTCGCCCGGACCTTCATCCGACTGGCGCGTGATCTGGTCCGCATTATGGATGAACGCACCCGGGACGGCTACGTATTCCGCACCGATCTGCGCCTGCGTCCCGACCCCGGCGCCACGCCGCTGGCGGTCTCCGTCACCGCGGCCGAAATTTATTACGGCAGCGTCGGCCAGAACTGGGAGCGCGCCGCCATGATCAAGGCCCGCCCCGTGGCCGGCGACCTGGAGGCCGGGACGAACTTCGTGCGCTTCCTGGAACCGTTCGTCTGGCGCCGCCACCTGGACTTCGCGGCGATCCAGGACATCCACTCGATCAAGCGGCAGATCAACGCGCACAAGGGCCACCGCGAGGTGACCGTCAACGGCCACGACATCAAGGTCGGCCGCGGCGGCATCCGCGAGATCGAGTTCTTCGCCCAGACCCAGCAGCTCATCTACGGCGGCCGCGACACCCGCGTGCGCCCCTCGCCGACCATCAAGGCGATCCAGGCGCTGTGCGACGTCGGCCGGGTGACGCAGGCGGCGGTGGACGAGCTGTCGGAGGCCTACCGCTTCCTGCGCCAGGTCGAGCACCGCATCCAGATGACCGAGGACCGGCAGACCCATCAGGTGCCGGAGGACGACCGCGGCGTGGAGCACCTCGCCTGTTTCCTGGGCTATGACGATGCCGGAGCCTTCCGCACCGCGCTGCTGGCCCAGCTCGGCCATGTCGAGGACCGCTATGCCGAGCTGTTCGAGGAGGCGCCGTCGCTGTCCTCCGGCGCCGGCGGCAACCTCGTCTTCACCGGCACCGACGACGATCCCGGCACGGTCAGGACGCTGCGGGACATGGGCTATGCGGACCCCAGCCGGGTCATCAGCGTGGTGGCCGCGTGGCACCGCGGGCGCTACCGCGCCACCCGCTCCGGCCGGGCGCGCGAGTTGCTGACCGAGCTGGTGCCGGGCCTGCTCCAGGCGTTCGCCAGGACACCGCAGCCGGACGCCGCGCTGATGAACTTCGACGGCTTCCTGGGCAAGCTGCCGGCCGGCGTCGGGCTGTTCTCGCTGTTCTACTCCAACCCGGCGCTGCTCGGGCTGGTGGCGGAGATCCTGGGCAACGCGCCGCGCATGGCCGAGGTTCTGTCGCGCAACCCGTCGCTGCTCGACGCCGTGCTGACGCCCGACTTCTTCGACGCGCTTCCCGGCCGCGACGTTCTGGCGCCGGAATACGCCCGCGTCGTTTCCGCCGCCCGCGACTTCGAGGATTCGCTGGGGCTGGCGCGGCGCTGGACCAACGACCAGCGCTTCCGCGCCGGCGTGCACATGCTGCGCAACATCACCGACGGCGACCGCTGCGGCCCGTTCCTGGCCGACCTCGCCGACGTGGTGGTGCCGGACATCGCGGCGCGCGTCGAGGAGGAGTTCGCCCGGCGCCACGGGAGAGTTCCCGGCTCGGATTGGGTGATCGTCGCCATGGGCAAGCTGGGCAGCCGGCAGCTCACCATCACCTCCGACATCGACCTCATCGTCGTGTACGACGCGCCGGCCACCGTCACCCTGTCCGACGGCGCCAAGCCGCTGGCGGCGGGCGAATACTACATCAAGCTGACGCAGCGCCTGACCAACGCCATCACCGCCCCGATGGCCGACGGGCGCCTCTACGAGGTGGACATGCGCCTGCGCCCGTCCGGAAACGCCGGGCCGCTGGCGACCTCGCTCGGCTCCTTCGTGAAGTACCAGCAGCAGGGTGCCTGGACCTGGGAACAGATGGCGCTGACCCGCGCCCGCGTGCTGGGGACGCGCACCGCCTTCGCCGGGCGGGTGGAGGCGGCGATCCGCGACGCGCTGGTGCGGCCGCGCGATCCGGACAAGCTGCTGTGGGACGTCGCCGACATGCGCCGGCGGATCGACAAGGAGTTCGGCACCGACAACCCGTGGGACGTCAAGTACGCCCGCGGCGGCCTGATCGACATCGAGTTCATCGCGCAGTACCTCCAGCTCCGCCACGCCGCGGAGCATCCCGAGGCGCTGGACATCGGCACCGCCACGGTCCTGGGGAAAGCGGCG
>JAEYOB010000254.1 GCA_023412175.1 Pseudomonadota bacterium
CGTCGGCGCCGTGCAGGACATTGCGCGCACCATCGCGGAGATCGACACCATCTCCTCGATGATCGCCGCCGCGGTGGAGGAGCAGGCCGCCGCCACCCAGGAAATCAGCCGCAACGTCAACCAGACCGCCGCCGCTGCCACCGAAGTGGCGGAGCGCATCAACGAGGTGTCCCGCGAGGCGTCGGTGACTGGCGGGCGCGCCGACGAGATGCGCAGCATGGCCGGCACGCTGGTGAACGGCATCGACGAGTTGAAGGGCGTGCTGGTGCGTGTGGTCCGTACCGCCACGTCCGAAGTGGACCGCCGCCGCTTCCCGCGCCATCCGGTCGAGGCGCCGTGCGGCATCGAGGCGCCGTCCGGCCGGTTCCAGGGCACGCTGATCAACGTGTCGCGTTGCGGCGCCGCCATCCGCGGCGGTTTCGGGCTGGCGCCGGGCAACCACGGCACCCTGTCCTACGACGGGCTGGGCATGCCGATGCCGTTCAGCGTCATGGCGGTGGAGCACGACACGCTGCACATCGCCTTCCGCACCGAAGCCATCGACGAGGCCGACTTCAACGCCCGCTTCGACCGGCTGGAGCGTGTCCTGGGGGTCACACGGGCGGCATGAACCAGCGGCACGCATGCAGGAGTATGTTGCACTGCAACGACGGAAGTGGTATGACCATTATCACCCGAAAGGACGATGCGGGCTGACTAAAGTGCTTGCGGGATCCGGACGGGCTGACCATTGACAGTGGAATCGCCCAGATGAGCGGAAACGGCAGCCAGACGGTGCGGCACATTCACGTGACCCAGGAACTGCGCAACGGCAAGCTGGTGACGCTGGAACACACGGTGTTCGAGCGTGGCGTGGCGGAGTCCTCCGACACCAGCACGATTTTCGACCGCAACGGCTGGCTGGCATGGCTGGCCCGCGAGGCTGGCGGCGAGTTCCGTCAGGCGGCGTGACCTCCCTCCCCCGATGGGACGGAGCCGAAAAAGAGGCGGGCCGCGGCCCGCCTTTTTTCGTTTCCGCGGCGCACGGGGTGTGCTTGAGAAAAAGCGGGAAGAAGCTTATGCCGCACCCAATATGGTCAGGGACGGCGGCACCGCATCCCGGCCGCCTGCAAACGGATATGGTGTTGATGAAGATCGAAGGTTATTTGGGCTTCCGCGTCGGCGACGTGGTCCTGGATCTGGCGGAACTGACCGTCGGCACGGCGACGATCAAGGAGTTCCATCTGGTGCCGTGTCAATGGTCGAACGGCCAGACGGCCATCGCCGTGATGGAGAACGGCGCCGAGCGCTATGTCATTCAGCTAAAGAAGGTCCGTCCGGTCACCGAAGGCACCGGTGAGGACAATGACGAGAGCAAGGTCGTCCACCTGCACCGCAACGTCGGCTGAGGGTGTTACGGCGCGGCGCCCATGCAGTTCTGGACGATGCTGCCGCAGTCGGAGAGGTCGGCGCCGGCCGGGTAGTTGATCCGCTGCACCACGCCGTTCTGAAGGACGAAGGTGGCCTCGCAATAGCTGCTGGAGCCGCCGAACAGCGGGAACCCGAATCCCAGTCCGACACCGACGCCGCTGCTGCTGCCGCCGCCGATGCCGATGCTCGTCGAGGGGCCGCCCGCATAGCCGGAGCCGTGGACGTAGGTGTAGTACTCGTGCCCCTCGGCCACCGCTTGGCGCGCGGGGACGCCCGCACAGGACAGGAGCTGGGACTTCGGCATGCCGACCAGCGTCGTCTGCGCCCGTTGCGCCAGTTGCGCCTTCGGCCCCTCGGCGCAGCCGGCCAGCATCAGGCCGGCCGCCACCGCCATCGCCGCGTATGCCATGCTCATGCCGTCTCCGAGCGCTGTCCGTCCTGGTTGTTGAACCCGGATGAGGGGTCCGTGTTCCCGGCGGCGCAACCGCTGCGGCCGGCCACGCCGCGTTTTCCACATCCGCCGGCACACCAGGGGTGGTGCGGCGGGCAGGGCGGGTGCTGGCCGAGATCGTT
Organism: Pseudomonadota bacterium; assembly: GCA_023412175.1. Taxonomy (GTDB): domain Bacteria; phylum Pseudomonadota; class Alphaproteobacteria; order Azospirillales; family Azospirillaceae; genus Azospirillum. The sequence goes on from JAEYOB010000254.1 coordinate 1,984, forward strand.
GCACATCGCGACGGCCCGGCCGGCGATGGTGTCGGCCATCGCGGCGCGTGCCGCATCGCCGTCCAGCCTCGCCTTGGCGGCCAGCTTCCAGGCAGCCTCCGCCAGTTCGCACGCCAGCCTCTGATAGTCGGGAAGATCCATCCCGCCGCACATCGTCATCGTCGTTCCATGCCCGCAGCCGCACCGATGATGGCACAGCGCCATGCAAGCGGAAGTCCAACCTTTGACCGCTTTCGCAAGGCACAGTTCGCGTGCTTGGTATGACCAACCACTTCCAGGCGGACCGGATCGCCTGATAGCTGGCTGGGGCGCTTCTGCAAAAATCCAACAGTGCGGATCAGTGCTGCTTGCTGGCTTCGGCCCGCTGCTTCAACGCGCCATTCATCGCCTCAAACCCTTCGCGAATGGCTTCGAACGATGACGCAGGCATTATGTGGGGAAGCAGACCGGTGAACTGCTCCAAGTGGTAAAAGCGGATGCCGTCAGCAGCAGGCTCGATGCGGAAGATGTGTTCGCCATCGAACAGTCCGGGGACAATCAAACGGCCCTTCCACCGCAGTTGACGCTCGGGTTCGGCCACAAGGACATGGGGACGAAATGCCATGCCCTTCTGCCCAGGCGGCGCAACGCGAATAGTCAAGCGTTCACCGGCCCTGACGATCCCCTCGATGTTCGTGATGAACGGGTTCCAGCCAGGGTACGCGGCGAAATCCGTAAGGATGCCCCACACGATAGCAGGACTGGCGTCGATCCTGATGCTGGTGTCGATCTTCTTCATGGGCCAGTTATGCCGCACCGCCGAGTTGGGCACCAGCCTGACCTTGGGCATTCCACATGAAACGGCCTAGCTGGATGTCGCTGAACGGGTTCTCCGGAAAACCATGGGTGGCGGTCATCGGGGGGCGGGGAGCGTGTCGGTCTGTCGGTCGAGTTGCTGCTCCCTCACTGTGCCGGAACTCCGCCGCCTGCCTGCCTCCTGGATCGGCCTACCGCCACCCGAACCCACAGCCATTATTGCTTGGCCCGTCTGGCGACGGCGCGACCAGCAATGAGCGTGCCAGTGCCATTGGCTGCGCCGCACTCGAACCGGTAAATCCCCGCTGCAGTACTAGAAGATCCCGGCCTCCAGGCCGGCGGCCATCAGGGTGCCGAGTTCCTCGCATCGGGGCGCGAATTCGTCGCGGAAGGGGCCGCGGCAGACCAGCGGCTCCTGCACGGCCCGCCAGCGCAGGCCGGTCGTGATGGTCGCCACCGCGCGCAACGTGCCGGTGCCGTCGTGGCCGGCACGGACGTACAGGGCATAGGGAAGCCCCTGCGTCCGCTCCAGGCAGGGATAATAGATGCGGTCGAAGAAATCCTTCAGCGCCCCGCTCATGTAGCCGAGGTTCTCTGGCGTGCCCAGGACGATGGCCTGCGCCGCCAGGACGTCGTCCGGCCCGGCTTCCAGCGGCGGCAGCACGCGCACCGCCACGCCCTCCACGTCGGGCGAGCGTGCGCCGCGCACCACGGCGTCCCGCAGCGCGAGCGTGTTGGCCGAGGGCGCGTGGGCGACGATCAGCAATGTCTTGGACATTATGGCCGGCACTCCCGACCCTTGATATGGCCCGACCCTTGATATGGGGTGCGGCGATGGCATCCGCCGCCGGAGGGTTCCCCCGGCGGCGGCCATACGGCTCAGCGGTCGAGAATGCCGCGGTCGTTCTTGGCGACGAGCGCGCGGAAGTACGGCTCCAGCGCCGCGTCGTCGAAACCGAACGCCCGTTGGAAGCGGATGATGAGATCGCGCTCGCCCTGTTCGGCCTCGCCGTCCGCCATGGCGCTGTCGATCATGTTCAGCAGGATGCACAGGCGCTGCTGCTCGCTGAGCTTTGGCGCCGCTTCCTGGAGGAACGCCTCCGGCGGCGTGCTCCGCGCGAACTTGAAGCAGCGGTCGAGTTCCTCGCGGCTGGCGTTGCGGCCCAGGACCGACACGAGATGGCCGACCTCCTCCGGGTCGATCTCCCCGTCGGAGCCCATGCAGTAGATCAGCGAGACCACCAGCGCGCGGCGCGGCGTGATGTCCAGCGGGGCGCCGCCCTTGAACATGTCGAAAAGACCCATCGAAGTACCCCCTTGCGGTTTTGCCGCCGGCATTTGGGGGTGTCGCCCGGCCCGGACAAGACCCCCCGTTCCGCATTCCGTGCACGTTCCACTTTGTGCCGGCCCCTCTTGTGCCGGACGCATGACAGGGCCATCTATGCGGGACGGCTCCGGGCCCCTCTGGCGATCCATCCTCTGCGGATCGCGATGTCGGAGCCCTTCACCTGCGTGGACGGTCTTTCCGTCCCACATCTGGAGGGTTCTCTTGACCACGACGTCCTATTTCTCCCATCAGCACCATCACACCAATCACGGCCGGACCGGCCACGGCGGGACTGGCCACGGCGAGACCGCGCGGCGCAGCGCGCGCGAGCGGCTCGAATGGCTCGCCTGGGCCATGGACAGCGCCGTGCGCGTGCCGGGCACGAACATCACGCTGGGCGCCGACGCGGTGCTCGGCCTTGTGCCCGGCGTCGGCAACCTCGCGACCACGGCTGTCTCCGGCTATCTGATCCGCGAGGCGTGGCGCCTGGGCGTTCCGCGCCGGATGCTGGCGCGCATGGTGGGCAACGTGGCGCTGGACAGCCTGATCAGCGCGATTCCCGTCGTCGGCAACCTCGCCGACGTGTTCTGGAAGGCGAACCGGAAGAACATGGCGATCCTGGCCGAGCATCTCGGCCAGGGCCGGTCGGCCGCACCACCGGTGATCGACGGCGAGTGGCGGCGCGGCCCCTGAGGCCGGGCGGATCCATGTCGCATCGTTAACGCGTGACGCCGGACGGCGCCGGGCTATGCTTCGAGCGATGTCCGGTCCGTTCCCCGCCAGATCAAGGGCCTTACCCGCATGTCGCATCTGTCTCCCAGTCTCAGCAGCGTCGTCGCGACGGTGCTGGGCAGCCATCCGTCGCTCCGCCTGCTGCCGATCTCCCACTACACGCAGGACCGCGTCGCCGTCTACGCCGCGACCAACGGGCGCGCGATCGTCCACATGGCCGAGTGCCCGGACCGGCAGTCGCTTCTGGTCGCGCTGACCGCGCTGGATTATGTGAGCGTGTGCGACGTGGAGCACGACCTCCTTCAGCCCGGCCAGGAGCCGGTGTCGCTCATCGCCCCCGAACTGCGGAAGGGGCTGTTGGCCCGCTTTCACCCGATGACCGCCGGCGATGTGTTGCGGATCGTCGAAGCCGTCTGCCCGGCCTGACGGCGTTTCGCCCTGCGGGGGGCGGCCAGTACCCGATAAGGGGCATCCGGCAAAAAAGCCCCGCAAGCCCGATCCGGGCTGCGGGTGCTCGACCGGGGATGCCGGCCCGAAGCGATCCCACGGGGCCTCGTCAGCAACGACGGAACACGGGCCCGGGGCGCTTCGGGGACCTGCCGGGGCTTACAAAGCCTCGGCGTTCGTCTCGCCGGTGCGGATGCGCACGGCCTGGGCGATCTCCAGCATGAAGATCTTGCCGTCGCCGATCCGGCCGGTGTTGGCGGCCTTCTGGATCGCCTCCACGACCTGCTCGGCCTGATCGTCGGACACCGCCACCACGATCTTCACCTTGGGCAGGAAGCTCACCGAGTACTCGGCCCCGCGGTAGATCTCCGTCTGGCCCTTCTGGCGGCCGAAGCCCTTGACCTCGCTGACGGTGAGCCCCTGGATGCCGAGCGACGTCAGCGCTTCGCGCACTTCGTCGAGCTTGAACGGCTTGATGATGGCCATGACGAGTTTCATGTGGCTCCCCTTGAAGCAAAGTGATCCGGCCCGGACCGCGCCCGGCTGGATCCGGCGTCGCCCTCCCCCGGATTTTCAGGGAGGGAGCCGCGCCGAATTCAACCCTGAGCCTGTTCGTCCCGACCGCGAAAATCAACGTCTACAAGAATCATGCCGAAGGCTCCGATCAAGGGAAACCGCCTTCCGCATGCGTCAGCTTTGCCGCATCCGCAAGCTTGTGCCTATATAATGTGCATTGATGAGGTAGCGTTTCGCCCGCTCTGGACAAGCCGGCGCCCAGCGCCGATTGTTGCACCCCCGACATCTCAAGCCAGGGAAGGACGGCACCGGTCATGACCGACTCGGCGCGCGGCACGGAAACGGAAATCAGTACGGAGGTCGTGGTGCTGGGCGGCGGGCTCGCCGGCCTGACCATGGCCGCGGCCCTCGCCACCGCCGGGGTGCCGGTGGTCTGCATCGACCGCGACAGCCCGGAGACCCACCGGCGCGACGAATTCGACATCCGCACCACCGCCGTCGCCTACGCCTCCATGAAGGTGCTGGAGGGGGCCGGCGTGTGGCGGCACATGGCCGAGCAGGCCGGCCCGATCCTCGACATCCGCGTCGCCGACCAGTTCTCGCCGCTGTTCGTCCATTACGACCACCGCGAGCTGACGCTGGACGGCGAGAATCGGCCGTTCGGCTGGATTCTCGACAACAGGGACATCCGCCGCGCGCTGTTCGCCCGTGTGAAGGAGCTGCCCGGCCTCGTCCACCTCGCCCCGGCGCAGGCCGTGGCGGTGGAGCGCGAACGGTCCGGCGCCCGCGTGGTGCTGGCCGACGGGCGGACGGTCAAGGCACGGCTGGTGATCGGCGCCGACGGGCGCAAATCGCTGGCGCGCGAGGGCGCGGGGATCAAGGTGCGGCGCTGGGCCTACGACCAGAGCGCCATCATCTGCACCATCCGCCATTCCGAGCCGCACGGCGGCGTGGCGGTCGAGCATTTCCTGCCCAACGGCCCCTTCGCCCTGCTGCCGATGACGGAGAATCGCACCTCCGTCGTGTGGAGCGAGAAGACGGCGCTGGTGCCGATGTACCTGGGTCTGTCCGACGCCGAGTTCATCGGGGAGCTGCGCCGCCGCTCCGGCGACTACCTGGGCGAGATCGAGCTGCTGACCAAGCGCGAGGCGTGGCCGCTGTCGGTGCTGCTGGCCGAGGAGTTCGTGGCGCCGCGCCTCGCGCTGGTCGGCGAGTCGGCGCACGCCATCCACCCCATCGCCGGGCAGGGCTTGAACCTCGGCCTGCGCGACGTGGCGGCGCTGGCCGAGGTGATCGTGGACGCCTACCGGCTGGGTCTGGACGTCGGCGGGGAGAACGTGCTGGCGCGCTACCAGCGCTGGCGGCGCTTCGACACGGTGCTGCTGGCCGCGGTGTGCGACGGGCTGGTGCACCTGTTCTCCAACAACATCGGCCCGGTGAAGCTGGCGCGCGACGTGGGCATGGCCGTGGTGAACCGGCTGCCGCCGGTCAAGCGCTTCCTGATGCGGCACGCCATGGGCGTGGTCGGCGACCTTCCTAGGATGATCCGAGGGGTACCGCTCTAACGGAAGGCTAGGGGCGGCCGATCCGCCTTGCAATCATCGGCCGGGAGGCCCACGTTGGTCGGGTCATTCTGCTTCGGACGTTCGGCCTGTTACGCCCACTGGGCACGCGACCGCTGCGATTCCTGGAACACAGTATGATGCGCCCCGCCGGTGGTGGGGTGCTACCCGCATCATAGGAGGACAGCGATGCCCACTGGCACCGTGAAGTGGTTCAACGGCACGAAGGGCTATGGTTTCATCCAGCCCGACAACGGCGGCCCGGACGTTTTCGTCCACATTTCCGCCGTTGAGCGCGCCGGCATGCGCGGCCTCAACGAAGGTCAGAAGATTTCCTACGAGGAACAGCGCGATCCGAAGCGCGGCAAGACCTCGGCCGAGAACCTCAAGGCCGTCTGAGCCACCGAGCGATTCTTGGTAAAGGGGGCACCGGGCGTCCGGTGCCCCTTTTCGTTTGACCGCGTTTTGGAGGACAGCCCATGGCGTTCAAGCCCAACTACAACCAGCAGCGCGCCGAGCGCAACCGGGCCAAGGAGCAGAAGAAGCAGGAGAAGCTCCAGCGGCGCGAGGAAGAAGCCGCCCGGCGCAAGGCCGGCCTGGAGGGGGAAGACCCCGCCACCGGGACCGGCGCCGACACCGAAGACAACACCTGAATCCGGAGGCCCACCATGGCCAAGAAGAAAGCTCAACGCGTGGACAGCACCTTCGTGCTGTTCGACGTCCTTTACGAGGATGGCGCCCGCACGTCCAACCGCAAGGTTCCCTCCGAACTGGTGAACAGTCTGGACGGCGACGGCCCGATTCGCGGCTTCATCGAGGAGCAGGACCGCAAGATCGCCGAAATGTCCGGCAATCCGCGCGGCCCGATCAAGTCGATCGCCCGGTCGGCGTGAGTCCGATTCCCCTCTCCCGCAAGGGGAGGGGGGACCCGTTATCCCAGTTCATACTCCCGCAACGCCTCGTACACCGCGCCGCCCTTGCCGAGCAGGCTGCGGTAGAGCGTGAAGTGGCCGATGCGCACCGGCCCGGCGCGGAACAGGCCGCGTTCCTCCAGGAACCGCCCCACGCGCTCCCTGGGCGCGTCCTTGAGCCGCGCCAGCGTCACGTGCGGGGAGAATTTGCGCTCCTCGGCGGGCAGGCCGTGCCGCACCAGCGCCGACTCCACCTTGCCCTGGAGGTGCAGGAGCGGCTCGCTGCGCTCCACCCCGGCCCAGAGAATCCGCGGCTGGCGGCTGGAGCCGTACATCCCCACCCCGTCGAGCACCAGGCCGAAGCCCGGCGCCTCGATCTCCGACAGGGCGGCGTCGATGTCGGCGGCGGTGTCGTCCGGCACCTCGCCGATGAAGCGCAGCGTGAGGTGCAGGTTCTCGGGCTCGGTCCAGCGGGCGCCGGGGACGCCCCCGCCCAGGCCCGCCAGCCGCTCGCGGACGTCGGCGGGAAAGTCGAGCGCTACGAAAAGTCGGATCATCGGCCTGTACGGGTAGGGGAAAGCTCCCCCTTATCTAGGCCGCCTTCTCGTCCAGCGCATACCCCGCCGAGCGGACCGTGCGGATGATGTCCACCTCGGTCACCTCGTTCAGCGCCTTGCGGAGGCGGCGGATGTGCACATCCACGGTGCGCGGCTCGACGTAGACGTCGTGGCCCCAGACGATGTCCAGAAGCTGCTCGCGCGAGAAGACCCGGCCGGGGTGCTGGAGGAAGTGGCGCAGCAGGCGGAACTCGGTCGGCCCGAGGTGCACGTCGCGGCCCTGGCGGCGCACGCGGTGCGCGGCGAGGTCCATCTCCACGTCGGAGAAGCGCAGCGTCTCGTCGTTCAGTGCCGGGATCGCGCGGCGCAGCACCGCGCGCATGCGGGCCACCAGCTCGGTCGGCGAGAACGGCTTGGTCAAATAGTCGTCGGCGCCGGAGTTGAGGCCGCGCACGCGGTCGCCCTCCTCGCCGCGGGCGGTCAGCATGATGATGGGGATGTCGCGGGTCTTCGGGTTGCGGCGCAGCTGGCGGCACACCTCAAGGCCCGACATCAGCGGCAGCATCCAGTCCAGCAGCACGATGTGCGGCGTCTGCTCGCCGGCCAGCAGCAGCGCCTCCTCGCCGTCGCCGGCGGCGACCACGCGGAAGCCTTCCTTCTCCAGATTGTATTTCAGCAGCGTGACGATGTCGGCTTCGTCTTCGACGACCAGGACGAGCGGCTTCAACGCCGAGTTCATGGCTTTCCCATCTCCTGCAATGTCTCCCCGGCGTCCACCACGGTGACGCTGGAGGTGTCGTTCTTCGGGCGCTCGCCCGCCAGCGGCTCACCCACCACAAGGAAATGGATGGTCTCCGCCACGTTGGTCGCGTGGTCGCCGATGCGCTCCAGATTTTTTGCCATGAACAGCAGATGCGTGCACGGAGTGATGTTGCGCGGGTCCTCCATCATGTCGGTGAGGACTTCGCGGAACAGGCTGGTGTAGAGGTCGTCCAGCTCCTGGTCGCGCTCCCAGGCGGCGATGGCCTTGGCGACGTCGCGCTCGGTGTAGGCATCCAGCACGTCCTTGAGGATCCCCGCGACCAGCGTGCCCATGCGCGGTATGCCGACCACCGGCCGCACCGTGGGGAGCTGCGCCAGCGCCAGCGAGCGCTTGGCGATGTTGGCGGCATAGTCGCCAATGCGCTCAAGATCAGAGGATATTTTGAGAGCCGAAACGATTTCCCGCAGGTCCTGCGCCATGGGCTGGCGCAGCGCCAGCAAGCGGAAGGCCTCGGTATCGATGGCGCGCTCGTACGCATCGAGGCGCCGGTCGCCGTCCTTCACCTGGATGGCGAGATCGACATCGCGCCGGGCGACCGCCTTGACGGCGGCGGCGACCTGCGCCTCGGCGACGCCCCCCATCTGGGTAACGAGGTTGGCGATGCGATGCAGCTCCTGCGCAAAGGAGCGGACGATGTGCTCACCGGACATGGGATCTGTGCTTTCCGGCAATTTCCCTGGAATGCCGGACGTTAACTCTGAATGGCGACCGGTTTATTGCGGTTGCGTGACCATTTTGTGACGGTCCGGCCGGTGGTTCATGCGGCATCCCCGGCGCGCCGGGCCTGCCGGGCGGCGGTCTTCGCTGCGACCGGCAGGTAGACGGTGAAGGTGCTGCCCACGCCGACCTCGCTGTCGATGGTCAGGCGGCCACGGTGGCGGTTGACGATGTGCTTGACGATCGCCAGCCCCAGCCCCGTCCCGCCCATGGCGCGCGAGCGCGCGGCGTCCACCCGGTAGAAACGCTCCGTGAGGCGGGGCAGGTGGGTGCGGGCGATGCCCTCGCCGCGGTCGGTGACCGCCACCGCCAGCGTCGATCCCGGCGGGGCGCGGCGGCCGTGCAGCGGCAGGGCCGTCCCCAGGCCGGCGGCGCCGTCGGAGAGCGCGACGGTGATCGTCACCTCGGTGTCCTCGCGGGTGTATTTGACGGCGTTGCTGATCAGGTTGATGAACACCTGGGTCAACTGGTCGCCGTCGCCCACCGCGGCGGGCAGGTCGTCCGGCGCCTCCAGGCGCAGCGTGATGCGACGGGAGGCCGCCTTCAGCTCCAGCGAGTCGATCACGTTCTGCACGCAGGCCGGAACGTCCACCCGGCCGGCGGGGAGCATGTGCTCGTCCAGCTCGATGCGCGACAGCGACAGCAGGTCGTTGACCAGCCGGCTCATGCGGCTCGCCTGATCGTGCATGATGCCGAGGAAGCGTTCGTGCGCTTCCAGGTCGTCGCGCGCCGGGCCGCGCAACGTCTCGATGAAGCCGAGCAGCGAGGACAGCGGCGTGCGCAGCTCGTGGCTGGCATTGGCGATGAAGTCGGCGCGCATCTGCTCGGAACGCCGGATCGTCGTGATGTCGTGCAGCGTCAGGATCGCCATGCGGGCGGAGCCGGGAGCGCGGCGCTGGAAGGGCGTCACCCGTACCTCGAACATGCGCTCGACCGGCACCGGCAGGCTGAACTCGACGATGCGCGATGCGCTGCCGCCCAGCACCGCGTCCACCGCTTCCAGGACCGTGGGATTGCGCAGCGACGCGGCGAGGTCGCGTCCCCCCACCCTCTCGCCGAACAGCGCGCGCGCCGCGGCGTTGGCGCGCAATGCCTGCCGCTCGGAATCCACCAGCACCAGCGGGTCGTGCAGCGCCTCCAGGATGGCCTCGTCGGCTTCGAGCTGGGCCTGCGCCTCCGCGGCGTCGTCGCTCAGCGTGCGGCGCAGGCGGGAGACCGCGGCGGCGAGGTCGCGGGCGGTCGGGGAGGCTTCCTCCCCTTCGTCCTCGGTGCCGTGCTCGACGCTGTCGGCGATGGCGGCGAGGTCGTGGCGGTGCTGGCGC
>JAEYOB010000272.1 GCA_023412175.1 Pseudomonadota bacterium
GCGGCGTTGCGTCGTGCCGCGGCTTGGGCCGCGGCCCCTCCTCCAGACGGCGCACCAGGGCGCGCGCGTGCTGAACCGACTCCTCGATGCGTTTCGTGGCGCGCTCGCAGGTGCCCAGCATCAGCGCAACGTCGTCCTTGATGTACGTGGCGCGGTCCAGCTCGTCGGAGAGCTTGGCGGAGATCTCCGTGGCGGCGCCCACCAGACGCTTCACCGAAGCGTCCGTCTCGTCGATCGTGCGCGAGAAGGTGGCGACCAGCGTGTTGATCTCCGACTGGCTGGAACGCAGCACCTTCAGGCGCTTGTTGACGATCACCAGGAACACGGTGGCGGTCACCAGCATGACCGCCAGAACGGCGTCAATGAGAAAGGAGACCATCCGATCAGCTCCTGCTTGGCCTCGAGGTCGGTGTCGATCTTGATGGCGATGTTGTCGTTGCGCTGGCCCATGTGGCCGGCGAAGAGCGGGGTCGTCTTGCTGAGCAGCATGACGGGGGCGCCCGGGTCGATGCGCAGCTTGAGCGACGTTCCCTTTTCCCAGTTCAGCACCTCGCCCAGGGGCACCTGCGTTTCCTGCAGGACGGCCACGAGTTCCAGCTTGGAGCGCATGAGCTGGCTGGTCAGGTGGTTCTCCCACACCGTGTCGTGGCCGAACTTCTCGCCCATGAACATCTGCACCAGCTTGCCGCGGATCGGCTCCAGCGTGGCGTAGGGAATGATGATCTCGGCATGGCCGACGCGGCGCTCCACCTCGATGGCGATGCGCACGCGGATGATCGCGTTGGTGTTGCGGGTGATGGCGGCGAACTGCGGGTTGACCTCCAACCGGTCGAAGGTGAAGTCGACCTGGGCCAGCGGGTCGAAGGACTGGCTGAGGTCCTGGAGGATGACCTTGATCAGCCGCTCGGTCATCTTGCGTTCGATGGAGGTGTAGGCGCGGCCGTCGATCCGGCCCGCCCGGCTGCGCCGCCCGCCCAGCAGGAGGTCCATCATGCAATAGATCAGCGCGCTGTCGATCGAGACGAGAAGCTGGTTGTCCCATTGCTCGGCGCGCGCCACGCCGATCAGCGCGGGCAGCTCTATCGTGTCCAGGAACTCGTTGTAGCGCAGCCAGTCCATCCGCAGCAGCGAGGTTTCGACGCTGGTCTGGGCGAACTGCCGCAACGAGGTGTTCAGCAGCCGCACCACCCGGTCGAACACCACGTCCAGCATCGGCAGGCGGTCCTTGTTGACCGTCGTCGAACTGATGAGCCGCTGGATGGCGCTGGGTTCCTCCCCGTCGGCGTGCGGCATGTCGAAGTTCAGGAGGCGGTCGATCTCCTCCTGATTGAGCGCCTTGGTGTCCGCCATGAACGCAGCCATCTCGGCGTCGGCGGAACCGCTGTCGCCGGGGGCCGGGGTGGTGGCGTCGTCAGTGGCGGCGTCGGTGCCGGCGTCGGTGGGAGTGCTCATCCATGCCTCTGCGGTTTTGGGACGTTCGCTCATTGCGTGAGGATGCTGCGCAGGAGCACGTCGGCGACGATTTCCTGCCCGAGGATCAGGTTGAAGCGGCGCCGCAGCTCGCTGCGCATCCGGAAGAGGCCGGCCGATCCCTGCAGGTCCTTCTGGTCGAGGTTGCGCAGGAAGTCCTGCAGGCCGTTCAGCAGGTAAGGCTTCATCGGCTCGATGCGCCCGCGGTCCGCTTCCGCCGTCACCAGGGTGATGCCGATCTTGAGGAAGCGGGACGGGGTCTCCGGCCACAGGTTGACGATCAGTTCCGGCAGGTCGTGCATCGCCTGCTGCGGTTCCGCTGACGGCGCCGGTGCGAACAGGCGTTCGACGCCGTCGGACCCGGCGGCCATCCAGTAGCCGCCAGCGCCTGCCGCGACGACACCGCACAGCGCGACGATGCCGAACAGCATGCGGGCGAGCGGCAGAACGATGACGTAGATGCGCTGCCTGCCCGCCGCCGGTCCGGCCGAGTTCGCACTGCCGAGTCCTGTATTCATCTTCCCGTCGTGTTCAATATTGCGGAAAATTTGAGAAACAATTTGGTTCTCTCAAGTTTTATCGATCTGTCGTGCTGCGCTTCGCCGCGTTTTTACTCCGCTTAAAAGCTGTGCCGGTAGGTTGGTCCGGCGTGCAAGTCGCAGATTACGGGCGCCGCTTTTCGGAAACTTTAAAGGTGCGGGTAGCGTGAGCAATCTGATCGACAATTTGCGGTCCCTCGGGCACAGGCGCCTGCTGGTGCTGGCCGGCACCGGCATCGGCATCGTCCTGGCGGTGGCCGCGGCCGCCGTCATGCTGTCGCAGCCGCAGATGACGCCGCTCTACTCGGGCCTCGAACCGGCCGAGGCCGGGCGGATCATCAAGGCGGTCGAGGAGATGGGGGTGCGCGTGTCCCCGGCCTACGACGGCACCACAATCCAGGTGCCGCAGGCGGACGCCGCGCGCGTGCGCATGCTCCTGGCCGAGAAGGGGCTGCCGTCCCGCGGCGGCGTCGGCTACGAGCTGTTCGATACCGACAAGCCGCTGGGCATCACCAGCTTCATGCAGCGCGTGAACCGCCTGCGCGCCATGGAGGGCGAGCTGGGGCGCACCATCGAGACGCTGTCCGGCGTCGAGGCCGCGCGCGTGCACATCGTGCTGCCGGACCGCGAGGAGTTCTCGCGCAGCGCGCCCAAGCCGACCGCCTCCGTCGTCGTGCGCATGCGTGGCCGGGCAGCGCTGGAGCGGCAGCAGGCGCTGGCGATCCGCCACCTCGTGTCGGCCGCCATCCCCAACCTGAAGCCGAGCGCCGTCACTGTGCTCGACGCTTCGGGTGAACTGCTGCTCAGCGAGGACGACGGCGACGGTGTCGTCGCCGCGCGCGCCGACGGGCTGCGGGTGGCGGCCGAGACGCGCGTCGCACGGGCGATCGAGCAGATGCTGGTGGCCCGGCTGGGCCGCGGCAATGTGCGCGTCCAGGTGGCGGCCGACGTCGAGACCAAGCGCGAGGTCGTGCGCAGCAACACCTTCGACCCGGCCAGCCAGGTCGTCCGCTCGACCCAGACCGTGCAGGAGCAGGAACGCAGCGCCGACAGCAGCGGCGAGCCGCCGGTGACCGCAGAGCAGAACCTGCCGCAACGCGACGTGAAGGCGCAGGCGCAGAACAACCGCTCCACCAGCGACACCAAGCGGCAGGAGGAGACCGTCAACTACGAGATCTCCAACGTCTCGCGCGAGACGGTGGTGGAGCCGGGTGACCTCCGCCGCCTCAGCGTGGCGGTGCTGGTGAACGGCACGTGGAAGACCGAGCCGGACGGCACCCGCGTCTACGAGCCGCGCCCGGCGGAGGAGTTGCAGCGCATCACCGAACTCGTCCGTTCGGCGATGGGCTTCGACGAGCGGCGCGGCGACCGCGTCACCGTGGACAATCTGGAATTCGTCGATATGGCGCCCGAGCTGGCGGCCCGCGACCCGGTCGAGGAGATCGTCGAGACGCTCAGCCGCAACGTCATGACGCTGATCCAGTGGGTGATCCTGCTGATCCTGTCGGCGCTGCTGATCCTGCTGGGGCTGCGTCCGCTCATCCGCCGCGTCTTCCCCGCGCCCGAACCGGTGGCGGAGGCTGAGGC
>JAEYOB010000279.1 GCA_023412175.1 Pseudomonadota bacterium
GCCCAAGAGGCCGTGCGCCGCTGGGAGGCGCGCGGCACGCCGGGACGCATGGTCAACATCTCCTCGATAGCGGCGACGCTGGGCGCCCCGCATGAATACGTGCACTATGCCGCGACGAAGGCCGCGGTCGAGACCTTCACCGTCGGACTGGCGCGCGAGGTCGCGGCCGGCGGCATCCGCGTCAACGCCGTATCACCAGGCACGGCGTTCACCGACATCCACGCGACCGCCGGAGAGCCGGACCGTCCGGCGCGCGTTGTGTCGCGCGTGCCCATGGGACGAATCGGTGAACCCGACGAAATTGCCGAAGCGGTTCTGTGGCTGCTGTCGGACAAGGCGAGCTACGTCACCGGCGCGGTGCTCCGCGTGGCCGGCGGGCTGTAGCCAGCCGACATCAGCCGACGTCCGGTGAATTCCAGACAACCGGGAGTGACCGGATCCCGTTCGCGCCAGCGGCTGGCGTATCCGAGCATAAAGGCCCCCAACGAACGGCGCCGTGCGCCCCTTCCGGGAGAACATCCATGACCGAAACCGTACTGTGCAGCGTCAGCGATGGGGTCGCTCTCCTCACCCTGAACCGCCCCTCCAAGCTCAATGCCATCAACTTCGAAGTGATCGACACGCTGATGGCGCTGCTCGATGCGAACGAGCGCGACCGGGATGTCCGGGCTGTCATCCTCACCGGCGCCGGCGAGCGGGCCTTCTCGGCCGGCGCCGACATCGCCGAATTCGCCTCTGTGGTCAAGGCCGGGCCCCAGGAGGCGCTGCGGGAGTTCGTCCGGCGCGGCCAGCGGATGACCGCCCGCGTCGAAAGCTTTCCTAAGCCGATCATCTTCGCCGTCAACGGCCTCGCCTACGGCGGCGGCTGCGAGGTCACGGAGGCCGCCCCGCTGGCCATCGCCAGCGACCGGGCGACCTTCGCAAAACCTGAGATCAGGTTGGGCTTCCCTCCGCCATTCGGCGGCACCCAGCGCCTTCCCCGGCTGGTCGGCCGTAAGCGGGCCATGGAGATGCTGCTGACCGCGGAACCGGTCACCGCCCATCAGGCGCTGGCGATGGGGCTGGTCAACCGGGTGGTGCCGCACGACCGCCTGCTCGACGAGGCCCGCGCGATGGCGCACGCGATTCTGGACAAGTCGCCGCTTGCCGTGGCCGCCACCCTGGCGAGCGTCACACGCGGCCTGAACGTCTCCATCGACGAAGGGTTGGCGGTCGAGGCGAGCCAGTTCGCCGGCATGGTCCTGACCGCCGACATCCGCGAAGGCATGGACGCCTTCCTGGAAAAGCGACGGCCGGTCTTCACCGGCCGTTGAACGCCCGCGTGACCGGCCCGCGCGGGCCGCAGCGTCGAAGACGTTCCCAGCCTTCGTCATGAACGAAGGCTCGCCACGGATCATCCGCATTGTCGTGCGGGGCCGGCCGGATCACGATCCACGCCATGCACGACACACCGCTCCTCCACGCCCTCGTGGTCCTGACGTTCCTGCTCGCCGGCCTCGTGAAGGGCCTGATCGGACTCGGCCTGCCGACCGTCGCCATCGGCCTCCTGAGCCTGCTCATGGCGCCGGCGCAGGCCGCCGCCCTGCTGGTGGTGCCGTCGCTGGTCACCAACGTCTGGCAACTGGCCGCCGGCCCCCGGTTCCTTGGCCTTGCCCGCCGGCTCTGGACGATGATGCTGGCCATCGGGCTCGGGACCTGGGCCGGTGCGGGCATCCTGACCGGCAGCCGGACCGGGGTGACCATGGTGGCGCTCGGCTGCGCCCTGGTGGCTTACGCGGTCCTCGGTCTGGCGGCGGTGCGCCTGTCCGTCCCGGCCCGCATCGAACCATGGCTGTCCCCGATAATCGGCGCGGCGACGGGGTTGGTGACCGGAGCGACGGGCGTCTTCGTGATCCCGGCCGTCCCCTATCTGCAGGCGTTGGGGCTCGATAAGGACGAACTCGTGCAGGCGCTCGGGCTTTCGTTTACGGTCTCTACCGTCGCCCTGGCTGGCGCCCTGGCGCGCGGCGGCGCGCTTGACGTATCCATGAGCAGCACGGTTCTGGCACTCGCCCCCGCCCTCCTCGGCATGGTCGTCGGACAGTACGCACGCAGCCGGATCGAACCGCGCATCTTCCGCCTATGCTTCTTCTGGGGGCTGCTCGCGCTTGGCGCGCACCTGATCCTCCAGGGCCTGCTGTAGGACGGCCCAAGCGAAACCTTGATCCGGGCGTCGCTCCCCATCACAGTGGAAGGGGCAGAAACCTTCGGCTAAAGCGAAGGCTCAGGCAACGGAAGCGGAGGTCCGCGTGCGTTTCGACCTGACGGACCTTCGCCTCGTCGTCGCGGTCGCGGAGACCGGCAGCATCACGCACGGCGCGCAGCGCTGCCATATGGCCCTGGCGTCGGCGAGCGCGCGGATCCGCGGCATGGAGGAGGCGCTCGGGATCGCCCTGCTCGACCGAGGGCGGCGCGGCGTCCGTCCAACGCCGGCCGGGCAGGCGCTGGTCCATCACGCCAAGCTCATGCTGCACCAGCTGGAACGGATGCGCGGCGAGTTGGGAGACTATGCGAAGGGGCTGAAAGGGCACGTGCGGCTGCTGGCCAACACCGCCGCAGTCACCGAATTCCTGCCCGCCGCGCTCGCCGACTTCCTGGCGGCCCATCCCAGCGTGGACATCGACCTGGAGGAGCGCCCGAGCCATGAGATCGTCGAGGCGGTGGCATCGGGATTCGCGGAGTTGGGTGTGGTCGCGGATTACGTGGACTTTGCCGGCCTAGAAACCCTGCCG
Source organism: Pseudomonadota bacterium (assembly GCA_023412175.1). Lineage (GTDB taxonomy): Bacteria > Pseudomonadota > Alphaproteobacteria > Azospirillales > Azospirillaceae > Azospirillum. The sequence continues at coordinate 2,772 of JAEYOB010000279.1, forward strand.
TTCCGGGTGGACCGGCTGGTCCTGGCGGTTCCCCGCGCCCATCCGCTGGCCGCACGGCGAAGCGCAGCCTTCGCCGAGGTGCTCGATCACGCCTTCGTCGGGCTCGCCCCCGGCAGCGCGCTGCAGGACCACGTGAGCCGGCACGCGGCACGAAGCGGACGGTCCCTGTCGTTCCGGGTGCGGGTGCGTACGCCGGACGCTGCGTGCCTCATGGTCGAGCGGGGAGTCGGGGTGAGTATCCTACCGGAGACCGCCGCCCGACGCGCCCGGCGCTCCCTGGCGATCAGCATCGTGCGCCTGAGCGATCCCTGGGCCGTGCGGCGGCTGACGGTGTGCGCGCGCAGTTTCGCGGACCTGCCTCTGCACGCCCGCCGGCTGGTGGATGTCTTGCGCGGCGATGCCCCGGTCCCGGAATAAACCGGGGGCATCAGGCGACCATCCCGACGGCAAGACGGGCCGCATCGGCGAACACGTCCGGGCGCTCCATGGGCGCGCAATGACCGCACTCGAAGCGGACAGTCCGCATGGGCTCGACCCATGCCATGAGCCGCTCTCCCATGGTGTCGAAGACCGGTTCGCTCGCCGTCGACAGAGCGAGCACATAGGGCGTTGCCAGATCCGGCAGGCAACGGAACACCCCGCCTCCCGGATCGCGGTCGGCCATCGCATGCCCGATGTTCTCGGTCATCTCCCACTCCAGTTCCGGCGTGCAGAGCAGCCGCACTCCTCCCGCCACCTCTCCGAAGCCGGTTTCGACGTAGGCGCGCAGCAGGTCGGGCCGCCACCCGCCAAACAACGGGCGGGCGGCATACTGTTCCAACACGGCGGCCTTGCTCGGGAAGATGGCGCGCCGACGCATCAGGCGATCCAGCCGGTCGACAATGTGCGGGGGGAACGGATCGGATGCGGGCCGCGCGTCGGCGTTGGCAATGGTCGGCTCATGCAGGAACAGCCCCGTGAACAGGCCGGGATGGCGCGCGGCGGTCAGCAGCAGGTCGGTGGCCCCGGCGCTGTGCCCGACGCCCACGCAGCGCCGCAGCCCCAGTGCCCGGCACACCGCCGGAACGTCGGCGGCGAAGTCGGCGATGGTCAGGCGCCCGACGGGCTTGTCGCTCGCCCCGTGCCCGCGCCGCTCGTAGGCGAACACGTCGCGGTCGGCGCGCAGGCGTTCGGCCACGCCATGCCACGTCGCGGTGGTGAAGCCGGTTCCGTGCGCCAGAAGCACCGGTACTCCGTTGCCGCGGCCTGGCCAATGCCGCACCCGCAACAGGATGCCGTCCGCATCCACCATCCAGGTGCGGCTGCCGCCATCGCGGCTCAGAACGTCCTGTCTTGGTCCGTCCGGAACGAACATGCCTTCTCCCCTGTCCGCCAGGACCGGAACTGGTCCCAGTCCGCAAAGGAAAGCGGACGCCGCCGGAAGCGGCAAGCTCGCATTCCTCATGCTCGGGTGAACCGTGCTCATCTCGCGGGTCTGGAACGCTTCCGCCGCCCCCGAACTTTTCCGTGCTGCACGGCCAGGGCACACGGGGGTAGTCTGTGTCCATGCTGGTCATCGTCTCGGGAAACACCATCGCTGAAATCGCCGCTCTGATCGGCGATCCGGCGCGTGCGAATATTCTGTCGGCCCTCATGGACGGCCGAGCGCTGACGGCTGGCGAACTCGTCTGGCACGCAGGCGTCAGCGCGCAAACCACGAGCGGGCATCTCGCAAAGCTGCACGGGGCGCAGCTGGTTACGGTGGAGAAGCAGGGCCGCCACCGCTATTACCGTCTTGCCTCCCCCGACATCGCCCATGCGCTGGAGACCCTGATGGTCGTGGCCGCGGCTGGGCCGAAGCGCCACCGTCCGGTCGGCCCCCGGGACGAAGCGCTTCGGGCAGCGCGGGCATGCTACGACCACCTCGCCGGACGGCTCGGCACCGCGCTGGCCGACGCGCTGGCCTCGCGGGGACACGTGGTCCTCTCGGACGGCGCCGCCACGGTGACGGTGGAGGGAGAACGCGCGTTGCTCGGATTCGGCATCGCCCTGGCGCCGGACCGCAAGGGTGCGCGGCCGCTGTGCCGGGCCTGCCTGGACTGGAGCGAACGCCGTCCGCACCTCGCGGGGCGGCTCGGAGCCGCTTTGTGCGCGCGCAGCTTCGAGTTGGGTTGGGTCGAACGGGTGCGGGACAGCCGCGCCCTGACGATCACGCCGCTGGGGCGCAGCGGCTTCGCCGAGAGCTTCGGCGTCCAAATCTCCTGATCAATCGCCTGCGGCACTCGGAGTGGCGGTCGGCGTCGGCTTGTTGCCGGTCGCAGTCACCGTGCGCTCCACATCGACCGGACGCTTCAGGACGATCAGCGCCAGCGTCGTCACCGCGGTGCCCGCCAGGATGGCCAGCACATAGGGGCCCAGCGGCGCCACCGCGTTGGGGATGGCCAGCACGAAGACGCCGCCGTGCGGCGCGCGCAGCGCACACCCGAACCACATCGACAGCGCCCCGGCCACCGCCGACCCGGCGATGCATGCAGGGATGACGCGCAACGGATCCTTGGCGGCGAAGGGGATGGCCCCTTCCGTGATGAAAGCCAGCCCGAGCACGCCGGCCGCCTTGCCCGCCTCCCGTTCCTGCATGGTGAAGCGGCTCTTGGCCAGCATCGTGGCGAGCGCAAGACCCAGGGGCGGCGTCATGCCGGCGGCCATCACCGCAGCCATAGGCGTGAACGTGTTGGAAGCCAGCAGACCGACCGCGAAGGTGTAGGCCGCCTTGTTCACCGGCCCGCCCATGTCCAGCGCCATCATGCCGCCGAGCAGCAGGCCGAGCGCCACGGCGTTGGCTCCGGTCATGCTCTGCAGGAAGGACGTCAGCCCCGCCATGATGGCGGCGACCGGCGTGCCGATCAGGTAGATCATCATCAACCCGACCGCCAGCGTGGCGAGCAGCGGAATGACCAGCACGGGCTTCAGCCCCTCCAGGTTGACCGGCAACCGGATGTGGTCGCGCAGCCAGCGCGCCACGTAGCCCGCCAGGAACCCTGCCACGATACCGCCCAGGAATCCCGCGCCGATCTTGGCCGCCAGCATGCCGCCGATGAAGCCGGGCGCCAGCCCCGGCCGGTCGGCGATGGAATAGGCGATGTAGCCCGCCAGCACCGGCACCATCAGCCCGAAA
>JAEYOB010000358.1 GCA_023412175.1 Pseudomonadota bacterium
GGGCGAGGCGAAGGGGTCGAGGCTGACCTCGTCCACCGGCGCGTCGGGGTCGGACGCCGCCACCGACCGCTCGACCGCGTTGCGCAGCTCGCGCACGTTGCCCGGCCAGGCGTGGCCGCGCAGGTCGTCGAGCGCCCGCGGCGTGAAGCCGGGGAACAGCGGCCGCTCCAGCTCGCGCACCATGCCGAGCGCGAAATGCTCGGCCAGCACCGGGATGTCCTCGGGCCGGGCGCGCAGTGGCGGCAGGGCGACCACGTCGAAGGCCAGCCGGTCCAGCAGGTCGGCGCGGAAGCGCCCGGCCTCGGCCAGCGCCGGCAGGTCGGCGTTGGTGGCGCCGACCACCCGCACGTCCACCGTCTGGGTGCGGCCGCCGACGCGCTCGATCTCGCCGTACTCCACGGCGCGCAGCAGCTATTCCTGCACCGCGGCGCTGGAGGTCGCCAGCTCGTCGAGGAACAGCGTGCCGCCGTCCGCCTGCTCGACCCGGCCGGTGTGGCGGCGGGTGGCGCCGGTGAAGGCCCCCGCCTCGTGGCCGAACAGCTCGGAGTCCAGCAGCGTCTCCGGCAGGGCCGCGCAGTTCACCTTGACGAAGGGCCGGTCCCAGCGCCGCGACAGGTAGTGCAAGCGCGCCGCGATCAGCTCCTTGCCGGTGCCGCGCTCGCCGATGACCAGCACCGGCCGCTCCAGCGGCGCCACGCGGGACACGTGGGCCAGCGCGGCCTGGAAGGCCGGTGACTCACCGATCAGCGGCGGCGGGGATGCGATGGTCATGGCGTGATCAGCAAAGGAATAGCGAAAATGGCGAACATATCGCCGTTAAAGCTAATCACGCAGGCGCCGGCAATCAAGGAAGCTGGCGGATTCCCTGGATTCCGCCGGTCTGGCACGGCGGTTGCGATGGAGAGGGCAAGCATGGAGACAGAGATGAGCGACGACACCTACCGCTATCGTTACCGCCCCAACCATCGCCCCGGCAGCAGCACCTCCGACACCCTGGCGCGCGTGCGCGCCTACCTGCGCAGCCGGCCGACCGAATCCTGGCTGTTCTTCTTCGCCGGCATCGTCGCCGGCGCCATTCTCGGCTGAACCCCAAGGACATTGAACCCATGAGCATCTTTTCGCGTCTGACGGACATCGTTCAGTCCAACATCAACTCCCTCCTCGACCGCGCCGAGGAGCCGGAGAAACTGATCCGCCTGATCATCCAGGAGATGGAGGACACGCTGGTCGAGGTGCGCTCCTCCACCGTGAAGATCATCGCCGAGAAGAAGGAGATCGAACGCCGCATCGCCGACCTGACCCGCGAGCGCGACGAGTGGGAGCGCAAGGCCGAAATCGCGCTGACCCGCGACCGCGAGGACCTCGCCAAGGGCGCCCTGATGGCGCGCTCCAGGGCCGCCGAGGAGGCCGACGCGCTGTCCCACCAGCTCGCCCAGGTCGAGGAGGCGCTGTCCAAGGCCAACGACGACATCGGGCGCCTGCAGGCCAAGCTGACCGACGCCAAGAACCGCGAGAAGGCGCTGGTAGCGCGCACCAAGACCGCCGCCAACCGGATCAAGGTGCGCGAGCGCCTGACCGACGACCGCATCAACGACGCGCTGTCGCGCTTCGAGCAGGTCGAGCGGAACCTGGACGAGCTGGAAGGCCGCGTCGAGGCGCACGACCTGGGCCGCACGAAGTCGGTGGCCGAGGAGATCGCCGAACTGGAGGCCACCCACAAGGTCGATGAGGATCTGGCCGCGCTTAAGGCCCGCATCGCCGCGCGCAAGGGATCGTAAGGGTCACCTTCCCCCTCCCCGGTGACAACACCCCGCCGTCCCCGGCGGAAATCCGCCGGTGCCCGACAGTGCAAACGGAGTTTGCGTGGAAGGGCGGGGAGGGGGCCTTTTTCCCGCCGCACGATGATGCTTCACTCGACTCCGTCCGACCGAAACAAGGGCTGACCTCACCATGGGCTTCTTCAGCTTCGTGCTGTCGATCCTCCTCGTCACCGTCGTGCTGCCGGTGTGGATCGTCTTCCACTACGTCACCAAATGGCGCACCCAGCGCGGCCTGTCCGCGCAGGACGAACGCCTGCTGGCCGAGCTGTGGGACATCGCCAACCGCATGGAAACCCGCATCCATACGCTGGAGCGCGTGCTCGACGCCGAGGCGCCGGGCTGGCGCAACAAGACCTGACCGCCGACACCGATTACCGATCACCGAGACCCGAGGGAGGGCCGTCATGACCCACCACCCGTCGCCGTTCGATTCCCCGAACCCGCACCGCCTCTACCGCAACCCGCGGCGCGGCTACGTGGCCGGCGTGTGCGCCGGCATCGCCGATTATTTTGGAATCCAACCGTTCCTGGTCCGCCTGGCCGTGCTGATCGGGCTGGTCTTCTTCAGCCTGCCGCTGCTGATCGCCTATTTCATCGCGGCGCTGGCGCTGCCGCCGCGACCGGAGCAGCTCTACCGCACCGAGGACGAGGAGGTCTTCTGGCGCACCGTCGCGATCAAGCCCGACCGCTCGCTGGCCGGCCTCGCGCAACGCTTCCGCGACTTCGAGAATCGCGTTGCGGGCCTGGAGGCCTACGTCGCCTCCAAGGAATACGAACTCAACCGCGCCATCCGCGACCTGGAGAGGTGATCTCCGCGCGGGTGGCATGGGGCGGGTGGCGTGGGTTCGCCCCCGATGACCTAGCCCAATGACCTAACGGCGTGTGCGCCGCCGGTCGTTGGTGCGGATGCGCACCGGTTTCAGACTGCCGGAGCCGGTGGTCACGGCCATGCCGGCAAGCACCAGCCCCATCGTCGCACCGAGCAGAAGCAGATCCATCGTTCACACCTCCGTACTCTTCATAACGATGGTCGGTGCAAATGGTTGACAAGAGGTGGATAAAAAAGTGGACGTGGCGGAAACGTGACGGTTTCCCGAACCTTTTTCGCCACTTGGAGCACCGGCGCTGACATGGCCTGGCTTGTGGCGATTGACATTCAGCCTGATCCAAGCAAAACCACCCAGCCGGCCCGTTGCGGCACGGTTGTGCTTCTATTCTGAAGCAAAATCATTCGGGGAATTTTTTGCAAAGCGGCCAGGACATCATTGCGTTGCTCATGCCGCCCGGTGACATCGATCCTCATGGCACTCTGCGCTTTGGGACGGAGACCTATCGGGCCGCGTTCGAGGAAATCGGCTACCGGACTCGGGTTTTTGAGCTTTCCGGGTTGGACCGCGCCATGATCGAAGCGCTGCGGTCTCCCCGGATAAAGGCCGTGTTCAGCGATGGCGGTTGGATCCATCGGGCTTTCGGCGGATCGGCCAATGCACCGCAGCCGTTGTGCGATCTCATCGGAAAGCCGCTCGTCATCCTGATCAGCGATAGCCCATGCAGCTATTGGCTGGGACCCATCCTCGGACGTGACCGGGAAAACCAGACGACCGTTTTCATCGATGCCGACTTTGCCGTGCAATGGTCCCGCTGGGCCGCGAAGGCGGGAACGCATCAGGTCTATATCCCGGCGTGTCCCGATCTCGGGCCCGACATGCCGGATGCTGAGCGGTCCATTGACCGGCTTGCCGTCGTGGCGCTGCGCCGGCCGGAATTCTACCGGGATCTCGTTCGGGACAGGTTGAAGGACGATGCCCTCCTCCGGGTCTTCGACGCCATCGTCGACGCGTGTCTTTTCGACACCCTGAGCCCCTTCAGCGCTGTCTGCGACGACGTTTGCCGTTCTCTCGACGCACATCTGAACTACAAATCCGCGACGGTCCGTTCGTTTCTGTTCTCGGTTGACCAGTTCATTCGCAATCGCCGCCGAGAAATCATGTTGAACAGGCTGTGCAGCCATCCAATCACGCTTGTCGGAAGTGCCGAGGGTGTGCGTGTTCATCCTGATACCCGGATCATGCCGCCGATGCCGCATGCGCGGCTTGTCGAACTCTATCGCCGTGCGCGCTGTGTGATTTTCTCCCCTCCCTATTCCGGTGGCATCACCGAACGCATGGTCCACCCCATGGCGGCGGGCGCACTTGTCGTCGCTCCGCCAACCAGCCTCAGTGACCGGCTGCTGGGGAGGGATCGGCTTTTCATAACGGCCAGGACCGACTTTTCCGACATGGACGCCTGCCTGGAGCGAGCCCTCGACCCGGTGCAACGCCGGAGGATCGCCGGCGACGCCCTCGTGTACGCCCGCCAGCGGCTTTCGCCCGCCGCCACGGTCCGGCGCTTCCTCGGGGAACCGGATGCGCCGCCCCTGGACGCCGCACTGCCGGCCTGAGGGGAGCGGGTGGCCGTGCCGATCCTTCTGTTGACCAGCGCCGGCAGTCTCGTCAGCGACGCCATCATGCAGTGTCTGGCCGACGTGCGCGGACGATTGAGCATCGTCGGCGTCAACAGCACGGCCGCTCCAACCGCCTTCCGTTGCGACCGGCTGTACCGCGTTCCGCAGACCGTTGACGCGGCCGCATACGAAGCGGCGCTGTGCGCCGTGATCGAGGCCGAGCGGCCGGACCTCGTTCTCGCCGGTCGTGACGAGGATGTTCCGATCCTGACGGCGCTCGCCGCCGGTGGATGTTTTCCCCGGACGGCCTTTCCGGTTCCGCCACCATCCCTTGCCCCGCTGTTTCTCGACAAACGTCTCACCCACCGCTTCGCCCGCGAGCACGGGTTGCCCTTCGCCCCGACCGCTGACGGCCTGGAGAGCGCAAGGGCGCTGGCGCGGGAGCACGGTTTCCCCTTATTAGCCAAGCCGTGGCGCGGGGCCGGGAGCCGCGGCGTCTGGCTGCTGGGCAACGACGAGGAAGTCTCCGCCGCCGCTGCCGATCCCTCCCTGATGATCCAGGCTTTCTGCGGCCCCGAATCCGTGGACGACGCGCTGGGCGCGTTCCGGCGGTCGGCGGCACGGGGCCTTCTCTGGCGGTGGGCGTTCCAGGACCTGGAAACGAATGCCGAGCTTACGCTGGCGGATGATGGATCGGTGTCCTCGTTCTGCCTCGACGTTGGGGTGACCGCCCCCCCTTACCGCACCGACATCCGCCTGCTGGACGACGATGCCGCCGCGGAAGTGGCGCTGTCCTGGGGCCGTACCCTGGGGGCAAGCGGGCACCGGGGACCGCTGAACATCCAGGGGAAGCGGATGCCGGACGGGCGCTTCATCCCCTATGAGATCGGAGCCCGCTTCGGCGGCACCGCCGCCGTGCGGGCGGCGTTGGGGCACAACCAGGTCCGTCATCTGGTGTCGGGGGTGTTGGGCTGGACGACGGCCGACGCCGGCGCGCACCGTGCGTCCGTGTCATTGCAGACGCGCTCGACCTCCGTTCCCGACGCCTGGCGGCTCGATTTCGAGAGGGCGGGGCGCTGGTCGGCGGCGTCGGCAAGGGCATGGCCCCGCCCTCGGGGTGCAGGCGGCAAACGGGCCCTGGTCGCCGGCCTCGGCACGCAGCACGGGGCGGCCCAGCTCGATGCGCTGGCCGCGTGGCGCCCGGACGCCTTCGTGATCGGCACTGCGTCGGATCCCTCACTTCCCGATCTGCATCGCTGCGACCGCGCCATCCTGATGCCGCCCGAAAGCGCTCCCGAGTATGCCGGGCGCCTTGCCGCTGTCCTCGCGGAGAACGGGGCCGAGAGCGTGTTCGCCGCCTCCGACGCCAGTCTCGCCGTGCTTTCCGGCCGTGTGCCGTCGTTGCGTTGGGTGCTCGGCCGTGGATGCCGCGACCGGCTGGCGGTCGTCCGGTACGCTCGGGAGCATGGCTTGCCTTTCGTCCCCTGTGCCGGAACCGTACGCGAGGCTTCGGCGCTGGTCGGCAGGACGGGATTTCCTCTGATCGCCAAGCCTCGCCGGGGCGGCGGAACCCCGCTGCTTCTGGAGCGGTGGGAGGAGGTGGCCGCCGCCCTGGCAGCCGGCGAAACTGTCGTGCAGCCTGTGCTGGGCGCCGGGCGTTTCGCGACGCAGCAGGCCGCATGGCGGACACGGCCGGGTGCCCCCTGGGATTGGGCGCTGACCGACGAGGTCGAGGTCGCCGAAACCGTGGTTGGGCCGGACGGTTGCGCCTCGCCTTTGCGGATGGCGCTCTGCGTCCGTCGCGGCGGTGCATGGACGGACCTGCAGCCGATCAGCGATGTAACGGTTGCGGACCCTGCCCGCCGTTGGATTGACTCACTCATCCGGTCCGGCCACCGGGGCCCCTTCCGGTTGAGTGGAAAGCGCACGATCGACGGCGCCTGGATGCCGTTTTCGGCCAGTCCCTATCTCCTCGGGATCCCGGACGAAGGCAGCACGCAGAGCCGCGTGTCCGCGCCGGCGGTCACGCCCCTGGACCTGATCGAGCGACTGAAGCGCTTCGGGGTCCAGGAAAAGGCTCAACCGGCCGGGGCCACGGCGTCCAGCGGCGAGGCAGCAACCCGGCCCACCCGATGCCACCAGCGGGATGCGGGCCGCACGCTCCGCGTCGCGGGCAATCCCGCACCGCTCCCGCCAGCTGCGCTTCGGAGGTGCTGACGATCGTGCGCTCGCCGATCGGCCAGGAACCATCGGCGTCTCCTTAGGGTTGGCGAGGACACGGCGGACGGCGATGCGCCCCTTGCGCGGGCGCCCGTCCGCCTGCGTTTCCATGGACCCTTGGGGAGACACGCGATGAAGCGCACCCTTCTTCTCGGCACGGCCACGGCGCTGATGCTCGGCGCCGGCGCCGTCATGGCGCAGTCGTCCACCGGCACCCCGTCGGCGCAGCCGGACGCCACCCGGCAGAACACGGACCTGCAGAAGCAGAACCCCGCCCTGGCGCCGGGTGCGGTCGGGGACAAGTCGGCGATGGGTGACGCCGCCAGCCTGGAAAAGATGATGGGTAAGAACGTCTACGGCGCCGACGGCAACAAGATCGGCTCCATCGACGACATCATCCTCGACCCGCAGACCGGCAAGGCGCAGGTCGCGGTGATCGAGCGCGGCGGCCTGCTGGGCATCGGCGGCAAGAGCATCGGCATCGACTACACGCTGCTGGGCGTGGAAGGCGACCGCATCGTCGCCAAGCAGGTGACCGAGGAACAGGCCAAGGCCATGCCGGAGTTCGAGTACAGCGACAACGCGGTCTCCTACAACC
>JAEYOB010000365.1 GCA_023412175.1 Pseudomonadota bacterium
TCCCAAGACTCCGGCCAGGATCCCGGCCAGGACGCCTCCCGCCGCCTGTACGGCCGGCGTAAAGGCCGGCCGCGGCGTAAGCGCAAATCCAGCCTGATCGACACCCTGCTGCCCACGCTTTCCATCCCCGTGCCGCAGCCCGGCGACCGCATCGACCCGTACGCCCTCTTCGGCAAGCCGGTGGACGACGTGTGGCTGGAGGTCGGCTTCGGCAGCGGCCATCACCTCGCCTGGCAGGCGGAGCACAACCGCACTGTCGGCCTCATCGGCGCCGAGCCCTTCGTCAACGGGGTGGCCGGGCTGATGGCACTGGTCGACCAGGCGGCGCTGGACAATGTCCGCGTCCTGCCGGACGACGCGCGCCCGCTGCTCGATGCGCTGCCGGACGCCTCCATCGGCCGGGCCTTCGTGCTGTTCGCCGATCCCTGGCCGAAGAAGCGCCATTGGGAGCGCCGCTTCATCGGTCCGGCCAACCTGGAGAAGCTGTCGCGCGTGCTGAAGGACGGGGCGGAGCTGCGGCTGGCCAGCGACGACATGGGGCTGGTGCGCTGGATGCTGGAGCACACCGTCAAGCACCCGGACTTCGAGTGGACCGCCCGCGGCCCGCGCGACTGGCGCGAGCGCCCCGCCGACTGGCCGCCCACCCGTTACGAGCAGAAGGCCATCGAGGTCGGTCGCAAGCCGGTGTTCCTGCGCTTCGTCAGGAAGGTGCGCGGTTCCTGATCCACGCCTCCACCACCGGGAACGGGGCGTAGACGTGGTGGCGCAGCGCCTTCCGGCCTCGGCCATGGTGCGTTCGACGATTGCGGGCCTTCTCCCGGCTGGTTTCCCGACCGTGCAGCGTACAGGATGCCGCGGCGTTCGGGAAAAGGCTTGCAGGCGGGCGAAAGCTGGCTATATTCGGATGCGAAATCCCATACGGCTTGGCGGCCCGAGCAATCGGGCCGGCGGGACGCTTTGCGGGTGCGCTTTGGCGCACCAATTTTTTTATCGGCGTGTGGTATCCCCTGGGGACGCGCTCCGGGGCAGGCTAGGTGGAATGGACGCAACCGGTCGGATCGAGCAGATCATCACCCCTTCGGTCGAAGCTCTCGGCTATGAGATCGTGCGGGTGCTCCTGTTGGGCGGGGAACGCCCGACCCTGCAGATCATGGCCGAGCGCATCGACGGCGCTCCCATGACCGTCGAGGATTGCGCCGACATCAGCCGCTCCGTCTCGGCGCTCCTCGATGTCGAGGATCCCATCGCCGGGGCCTACACGCTGGAGGTCAGCTCGCCCGGTCTCGACCGGCCGCTGACCCGGCTCAAGGACTTCGAGCGTTTCGCCGGCTTCACGGCGAAGCTGGAGACGCGCCTCGCGATCGACGGTCGCAAGCGTTTCAAGGGCGTGCTGAAGGGCGTCGAGGGCGAGGACATCCTGCTCGACGCCGAGGGCGGCTCGGCGCGTGTGGCCTTCGACAACGTCCTGCGCGCCAAGCTGGTGATCACGGACGAACTGCTCCGTGCCGCCAGCGGCCAGGAACAGGGTTGATCCGGACCACCGGTCCGGAGACAGAACAACGGTCAGTCCAGGAAGTGTGACGGATGGAACTGCTGCAAGTCGCTGACGCGGTCGCACGCGAAAAGAACATCGACCGGGACGAGGTCCTGGAGGCGATGGAGCAGGCGATTCAGAAAGCCGGTCGGTCGAAGTACGGCCACGAGCATGACATCCGCGCCCGCATCGACCGCAAGACCGGCGACATCCACCTCGCCCGTTACCTCGAGGTCGTCGAGACCGTCGAGAACGAGGCGACGCAGGTGAGCCTGGTCGTCGGCCAGAAGAATCGGCCGCCCAAGGGTCTCGGCGAGTTCATCATCGACCCGCTGCCGCCCATCGATTTCGGCCGCATCGCCGCGCAGACCGCCAAGCAGGTCATCGTCCAGAAGGTCCGCGACGCCGAGCGCAAGCGCCAGTTCAACGAGTACAAGGACCGCATCGGCGAGGTCGTGAACGGCTTGGTCAAGCGCGTCGAGTACGGCAACGTCACCGTCGACCTGGGCCGAGCCGAAGCGATCCTGCGCCGCGACGAGCTGCTGCCGCGCGAGCACTTCAAGAACGGCGACCGCGTGCGCGCCTACATCTACGACGTGCGCGAGGAGGCCCGCGGGCCGCAGATCTTCCTGTCGCGCACGCACCCGATGTTCATGGCGAAGCTGTTCTCCCAAGAAGTGCCGGAGATCTACGACGGCATCATCGAGATCCGCGCCGTGGCGCGCGATCCGGGCAGCCGCGCCAAGATCGCCGTGGTCAGCCACGACAGCTCCATCGACCCCGTGGGCGCCTGCGTCGGCATGCGCGGCAGCCGCGTCCAGGCGGTGGTCGGCGAGCTGCAGGGCGAGAAGATCGACATCATCCCGTTCAACAACGACGCCGCCACCTTCGTGGTCAACGCGCTGGCCCCGGCCGAGGTGGCCAAGGTCGTGCTGGACGAGGAAGGCCGCCGCATCGAGGTGGTGGTGCCCGACGACCAGCTGTCGCTGGCCATCGGGCGGCGCGGCCAGAACGTCCGCCTCGCCACCATGCTGACCGGCTGGGACATCGACATCCTGACCGAGCAGGAGGAGTCGGAGCGCCGCACCGAGGAATTCCGCACCCGCTCGCAGCTGTTCATCGACGGCCTCGACGTGGACGACGTCATTGCCCATCTTCTGGTGGCCGAAGGCTTCTCCTCCGTCGAGGAGATCGCCTACGTCGAGACCGAGGAACTCGCCGAGATCGAGGGCTTCGACGAGGACGTGGCGAACGAGCTGAAGCAGCGTGCGCTCAGCTTCCTGGAAGAGCAGGAGGTCCGCGCGGGCGAACGCCGGCGCGAGCTGGGAGTCGACGACGCGCTGGCCGGGCTGGAGGGTCTGACGACGCCGATGCTGGTCAAGCTGGGCGAGGCCGGCGTCAAGACGCTGGACGACCTCGGCGATCTGGCCGGCGACGAGCTGCGCGAGATCCTCGGCAAGGACGGCCCCTCCGAGGAGGAGGCCAACGAGATCATCATGGCGGCCCGCGCCCACTGGTTCGACGGCGAGGGCGGTGCTCCGCAGCCGGCGTCCGGCGACGGCGCGCAGCCGGCCGCCGAGTGACAGGTTAGTTCGAGGGAACGGTAACGGATCGAATGGCAGGTCTGAACGACGCGATCCACAGCGACCCCGGTGCGATGCCGGCGCATGAGGCGGACGAGGAAAAGGGTCCGCTGCGCCGCTGCATCGCCACCGGTACGGTCCAGCCCAGGGACGGCATGATCCGCTTCGTGATCGCGCCGGACGGGGAAGTCGTGCCGGACCTGGAGGAACGTCTGCCGGGCCGCGGCCTGTGGCTGATTGCCGACCGCGCCGCGCTGGACAAGGCCCTGGCCAAGACGCTGTTCTCCAAGGCCGCCCGGCGCGCGGTGCGTGCGCCGGCGGATCTGGCGGAGCGTCTGGAGCGGCTGCTCCGGCGCCGCTGCCTGGACCAGATCGGGCTGGCGCGCCGCGCCGGCCAGGTGCTGGCCGGTTACGAGAAGGTCCGCGAGGCGCTCAAGGGTGGCCGCGTGGGCCGCGCCGGCCCGCCCCCCGGACTTCTGCTGGAGGCGGCCGACGGCTCGCCCGACCAGCGCGGCAAGCTGACGGCGCTGGCGCCGGCGCTGCCGATCATAGACCTCTTCGAGTCGGCGGATCTCGCCGCCGCACTCGGGCGCGACCACGCCGTGCACGCCGTCATGGCTGCCGGCCGGTTGGCCGATGGGCTCACCCGCGATGCGGCGCGGCTCAAGGGTATCAAGGGCTCGGTTGCCGGCACGGTGCCGGCGGGCCATGGGAAGCAACGTTTCTAACTGACCGGATCCGATGACCGACAGCAACGACCAGGACCACAAGAAAGTCTTGCACCTCAACGCCGGCGGCTCGGGGAAGGGCAAGCTGGAGTTGAAGAAGCCGGGCGAGGGCACGGTCCGGCAGAGCTTCTCCCATGGCCGTACCAAGACCGTGACCGTCGAGGTGAAGCGCAAGCGCGCCGTCGAGAAGGGTGCCGTCCCCGGCATCGCCGACGGCGGTGCGGCCGCCCGCCAGGCGGCGCAGGGCATGCCCATGCGCGGCGGATCGGGGGGCCGTCCCAAGGGCGGCGTCATGGGCGGCGCGGTGCGCCAGCTCACCCGCGAGGAGCGCGAGCTTCGCGAGCGGGTGGCGCGTGCCGCCATCATCGAGGCCGAGCAGCGCCGCTTCGAGCCGGAGGAGATCTTCGAAGAGGAGATCCCTGAGGCCGTCGTCGCGCCGGAGCCCGTCGCCGAAGAGCCGGAGACGCTCGACGCCGAAACGCTGCGCCAGCGCGAGCTGGAGGAGCTGCGCGGCTTCCAGGAGGCCGAGCGCCAAGTTGCCGAGGAGGCCGAGCGCCGCCGCAAGGAGGAAGAGGCCAAGCGCAAGGAGGCCGAGGAGGCCCGCCGCGCTGCCGAGGGTCCGGCCCAGCGCCGCTCCGACGACCGCGGTGTGCAGGGTGCCCGCATGGCCCCCGCCGCCCGTCCGCCGGCCAGCAC
>JAEYOB010000533.1 GCA_023412175.1 Pseudomonadota bacterium
CGGCGCCCGAGCCCACCCACCCTCCCCACTCCGCAACCGGCACACGACCGCATCCCGTCCCCCTCGAACCACGCTGGCCGGACGGCGCCAGCCGGGTCGTAAGCGACGGGAACCGCCGAACGGTGCGCGGCCGGATCGTTCATCAGTAGACCACCGCCTCGGTTTCACCCGACTGCGGGATCACGATCGTTCCATCGTCGGCGAGCGCCTTGGCGACCAGCACGATCTCCGCCTGCGCCTCGTGCACGTCGCGCATCCGCACCGGCCCCATGTTCTCGATCTCGTCCTGCAGGATGAGCCGGGCACGCTCGGACATGACGGACAGGAAATGGTCGCGCTGCACCGCCTCGGCGCCCTTGAGCGCGATGGCGAGCTGCCCGGTGTCGCAGCGGCGGATCACGTTCTGCAACGACACGCGGTCGAGCCGCATGAGATCCTCGAAGGTGAACATGAGCTGCTTGATGCGCTGGGTCGAATCCGGCAGCAGCGGTTCGAGTTCACTGAAGATCTCGGTCAGCGTCTCGCGGTCGATGCGGTTGAAGATGTCCGCCATGCGCTCGTGCGGATCGTGGCCGTGCGTCCGGGCGTAGTTCGCCATGAACTCGTTGTGCAGGATCGATTCGATGTCCAGCAGCACCTCGCGCTGCACGGACTCGATCTGGATCATGCGTTCGATGACCTCGTGACGCAGGTGCGGCGGCAGCAGCGGCAACACCTTGGCGGCATGCTCCGCCCGCATCTTCGAGAGGATGACGGCCGCGGTCTGCGGATACTCGCCCTCGAGATAGGTCGCCAGCACCCCCTCGTTCACGTTCGACATCTTCTCCCACATGGTACGGCCGGCGGGGCCGCGGATCTCGCCCATGATCTCGGTCACCCGCTCGCCCGACAGGAAGCGGGACAGCATGCGTTCCGTGCTGTCGTAGGAGCCGATGACCGATCCGGTGTTGGCGAAGCGCTCGGTGAAGGCGCGCAGCAGCGCTTCCACCAGATTGGACGTGACGTTGCCGAGGCCCGCCATGGACCGGCTGACCACCCGGATCTCGTCCTCGTCCAGCCGCTCCATCAGCCGGGAGCCGCGCTCCTCGCCCAGCGCCAGGAAGATGATCGCGGTCTTTTCGGCACCGCTCAGGCTCTTGTAGTTGTCGCGGATCTTGATCGGCGTGCCCATGCTTGCACCTCAGAAGGAACGGTCGGCGTTCAGGCGGTTGTCGGCGTCGGCGGAAGCCGGTTCGGCCATGGAACGGTCGTAACGGAAAGCGGCTGCCAGGACCGTGCCGGCGATCAGGAGGAGGCCGTGCGGCAGCAGCGGACGGGGCTCCACGGCCGCCAGGAGGTCGGTGATGGCGCTGTCCTCGTCCACCGGGATGCCGCACCGCTTCACGAAGGCGACGAGGCTGTCGGCGACGTTGGCGGCCGGGGCGTGGGGCTGCGGCTCGGTCATTCCATCATGCCCCGCCGTAGGACCGGATCAGGCTGCCCGCGATCAGGAACCAGCCGTCGGTCAGCACGAAGAAGATGATCTTGAACGGCAGCGCGATCATCACCGGCGGCAGCATCATCATGCCCATCGCCATGAGCACCGCGGCCACAACCATGTCGATGACCAGGAAGGGCAGGAACAGCAGGAACCCGATCTCGAAGGCGCGCCGCAGCTCCGACAGCAGGAACGCCGGCACCAGGATGCGCAGGTCGGCACCCTCCGCGGTCTTCGGCCGTTCGGCGTCCGGCCTGCCTGAGAAGGATGCGAACGCCGACAGGTCGCGGTCGCGCACCTGCCCCGCCATGAAGGCGCGGAACGGCTCGACCATGCGCTCGATGCCCTGTTCCTGCGTGACCTCCTCGTTCAGCAGCGGCCGCAGCCCGTCCTTCCAGGCGGCGTCGAACACCGGCGTCATGATGTGGAAGGTCAGGAACATGGCCAGGCTGATCAACACCATGTTGGGCGGCGCCTGCTGCAACCCGAGGGCCGAGCGCAGCAGCGACAGCACGACGACGATGCGCGTGAACGACGTCACCATGATCAGCAGTCCGGGCGCCACGCTGAGCACCGTCAGGACGACGATGCCCTGGATGATCCGCCCGGACAGCGACGCCTCCTCCCCCAGCGCGCTCCCCAGGGCACCGAGATCGAGATTGAGCGCCTGCGCCATGGCCGGTTCCAGCGGCGCAAGGATCAGCAGCGCCACCGGCGACAGGAACGCAATCCGCCTCATGAAGGTCCGGGTCACGGTTCAGTCGATGCCCAGATCGGTGCGGACGATCTCGGTCAGCGTGATGCCCAGGCGCTGATCCTCGACGATGACCACCTCGCCGCGGGCCACCAGACGGTGGTTGACCAGCACCTCGACCGGCTCGTCCACCTTCCGCTCAAGTTCCACCACGGCACCCCGGCCGAGCTTCAGGAGTTGGGCCACCAGCATGCTGGTGCGCCCCAGCACCACCTGCACGTCGACGGGGACGTTGTAGATGGCGCCGATCGGGCCGCCGGCCTCCTTCTCGGCCGGCTTCGTGTCGTCTTGCAGAACATCCAGATTCAACGGGGGCATGATACGGTCCCATCCAGTTCAATGTCGTCAGAAGCGACCGCCGGCATTCCGGCCATGTCGGCCAGCGCGGCGATCGAGCGGTCGGCCAGTGCGGCGATCTCGGCGTCCAGGGCGGCGGGGTCGAAGCTCAGCCCGCCCGCCTCCCAGACAGCCTCGATGGCGCCGCGCGCCAGCGCCGGGTCGCCGTCGATGGTGAGCGTTCCGCGGAATCCGTTCGTGGCGTTTCGCCCCCGCAGACGGTCGCGCAGGGGCTCCACCAGCGCCGGGTGGACGCGCAGGTGCAGGAGCGGCGCCTTCCCGCTGGCGCGCAGGGCGTCCGCGGCGACACGCTCCATCTCGCCGGGCGCCATGCGCTCCAGCAAACCCGACGCGATCCTCCGCACAAGCGCCGCCATGAGGGCCCCGCCGTGCGCCTCCACCGACCGCACGGCGGCGGCGAACCCCGCGTCCAGCGCGTCTAGGGTGGTGTCCAGGCCTTCCAGGGCCTGTGCCAGTTCCGCTTCGATACGGACGGCGGCCTGCGCCTCGCCCTGCTTCCGGCCCTGCGCCACGCCTTCGGCGAAGGCGCGCCGTTCGGCCTCCGCGACCGCACACTGCAGCGCGCGTTCGGAATGCCGGATGCGGTCGAGCGGATCCTCCTCGGGGACGTTCGGCTCCGCGTCGGCGGCAACGGCCGCAGCCGCAGCCGCGGCGGCGGCCTTGGCCGTCGTGTCGAAACGCTGGTCGAAGCCGTACCGGGGATAGCCCATCAGGCCGCCTCCTCGTAGAGCCATGCGCGCAGGATATCGATGGCCTCGTCCGGATACTGGTCGACGATCTCGCCCAGACGGCGGATCGAGGAGGCCCGCACGCGCCCTTCCACGGTGCGCAACTCGATCAGCTGATCGACGGTCTCCTCGATGCCCGGCAACGCCGCCGCAACCGCATCCCCGCCCGTCGCCTCGTTGCCGTCCGCATCCGGGGCGGCGAGTTGCGGCACCGCCCCGG
>JAEYOB010000642.1 GCA_023412175.1 Pseudomonadota bacterium
CGCCGCTGCTGCGCGCGCTGTTCCCGCGCGCCTTCCTCGACGTCAACGGCGAGGCCTACGAACTCGACCCGGAGATGTTCGCCGACAGCCTGCCGGCCTACGTCAACACCCGCTCGCCGCGGGTGGCCGCCGGGCTCGGCACCATCGCCCGCGTCGTCGCCAACGGCGAGGAGATCTACCGCGGCAAGCTGCAGTTCGCCGATGCGGTGCAGCGCATCACGCGCTTCTACCACCCCTATCACGGCGCCCTGAAGCAACTGATCGACGCGACCGCGGCGCACTTCGGCCACTGCATCCTGGTCGACAGCCACTCCATGCCCTCGGCCGGTTCGGCCGAGCGGGACCGTGACGGGCGGCGGGTCGACCTGGTGCTCGGCGACTGCTTCGGCAGCGCCTGCGCGCCCATCGTCATCGACACCGCCGAACGGCTGCTGCGCTCCAAGGGCTACACGGTCAACCGCAACACACCCTATGCCGGCGGCTTCACCACGCGCTACTACGGCCGCCCGCGCACCGGCGTCCATACCCTGCAGATCGAGATCAACCGCGATCTCTACATGGACGAGGCAACCCTCGACCGCCTGCCCTACCTGAACACGCTGGCGGAGCACATGGCGGAACTGGTCGGCACGCTGGGCGAGATCGACGGCAGTTCCCTGCGGCGGCGCTGAGCCCGGCCGGGCCGGAACCGCCACATTTTCCCGCCGGATGAAGGCGATCCCCTATGCCGCTCCGGGGCTTCCTTCCACGCCGGCACGGGGATCGCCCGAACCGGGCGCCCTCATCAGATCCTCCAGGAAGAGCAGGATCGCCGTGCAGTCCTCTCCGCCACGTCCCTGGGCATCGGCCAGGGAGAAGAACTGCCTGGTCAGCGCCCCG
Source organism: Pseudomonadota bacterium (assembly GCA_023412175.1). Taxonomy (GTDB): domain Bacteria; phylum Pseudomonadota; class Alphaproteobacteria; order Azospirillales; family Azospirillaceae; genus Azospirillum. Next base: position 880 of record JAEYOB010000642.1, read on the forward strand.
AGCGGCAACGGGCACCGGACCTCCGCCCCCAGGTCGAGGGCGTGGCCGATGTCCTTCACGCCCATCCGCAGCGGGAAATCCGGCGTGATGTCGCCGGCCAGCACCTTCTTCGGGTAGTTGACGATGATCTGCCCGCGCCCTGCCGCCGTGGTGCTTATGACCCGCACCGCCGTCTCGCGGTCCAGACCCGCCGCCTTGGCCAGGGCCAGGGCTTCGGCCGTCATCAGCATGCCGACCATGGCCATGTAGTTGTTGACGAGCTTCAGCTTGATCCCGTCCCCCTGCGGCCCGACATGGACGATCGTGTCCGCGACCGCCTCCAGAAGCGGCCGCGCCTCGGCCATGTCCGGATCGCTGCCGCCGGCCATGACGATCAGCGTTCCCTGCCGGGCGTCCTCCGGCGGCCGGCCGACCGGCGCGTCGATCATGCGGAAGCCGAGCGCGTTCAGGTCGCGGGCCAGACCGAGGCTGCCGGCCACGCCGACCGTGCTCATCTCGATGACCAGCCCGCCGGGCCTGAGGCTCCGGCAGGCGCCCTGCGGGCCGAGCAGCGCCTCGCGCACGTGGGGGATGTCGGGAAGCATCGTCACGACGACGTCGGCGCCGGCCGCCGCGTCCTCCGGCGAGGCGGCGCACCGGCACGAGCCGTCGGCAAACGCCGCCATGGCCTGTTCCGAAACATCGTAGACCGACAGGGCAAAGCCCCGGCCGATCATGTTGCGGGCCATGGGGCCGCCCATGACCCCCAGCCCGATGAACGCGACGGTGCCGCCCATGGAAACGCTCCTTTCTGAAAGTCAGGGGAAATACGAGACGGCGGTCCGCGCCGGCCGCCGTCAGATCCGCAGGAGGATCTTGCCGATGTGCCGGCTGCTTTCCATGAGGCGGTGCGCATCCGCCGCAGCGGCCAGGAGGAAACTCTCATGGATGACCGGCTTGATCGTGCGGCGTTCGAGCAGCGGCCAGACCGCCGTGCGCACCTCGGCAACAAGCCGGTCCTTCTCGGCCACCGACCGCGCGCGCAGCGTCGAGCCGGTCAGGGTCTGCCGCCGCATCATCACCTTCGACAGGTCGAGCGTCACCTTGGCCCCCTCCAGGAACGCGATCGACACATGCCGGCCCTCGACGGCGAGGATCCTCAGGTTCCGGGCGATGCCCTCGCCCCCAACCATGTCGAGGACGACATCCACCCCCGCATCGCCGGTCATGCCGCGGATCACCGCGACGTAATCCTCCTCCCGGTAGTTGATCGCCCGCTCGGCGCCGAGGGATTCGCACACCGCGCATTTTTGCGCGCTGCCGGCGGTGACGAAGACCCGCGCGCCCCAGGCGCGGGCCATCTGGATCGCCATGGTGCCGATCCCGCTCGACCCTCCGTGGATCAGGATGGATTCGCCGGACTTCAGATTGCCCCGCTCCATCACGTTGGCCCAGACCGTCAGGATGGTTTCCGGCAGCGCCGCCGCGGTGAGGGTGGCGAAGCCCTCCGGAACCGGCAGGCAGTGCCCGGCGGGGGTCACGCAATACTCGGCATACCCGCCACCCGGCAGGAGCGCGCAGACACGCTCACCCACCCGCGGCGTCCCGACGCCCTCCCCGACCGCCACCACCTCGCCGGCCCCTTCGAGCCCCAGGAGATCCGTGGCGCCGCGCGGCGGCGGATAGGAGCCCAGGCGTTGTAGGACGTCCGGCCGGTTGACGCCGGACGCGTGCAGCCGGATCAGCACTTCCCCCGGTCCAGGGCGCGGCAGCGGGCGGCGCTCGCAGCGGAGCATCTCCGGACCGCCCGGCGCCGCCACGGCGACGACGCGCATGTCCGGCGGAATGGTCGGTTGCATGGCTG
>JAEYOB010000724.1 GCA_023412175.1 Pseudomonadota bacterium
CACGATGCCCTGCACGAACACCTTGTGCTCGTACAGCGCGATGAACGCGCCCAGCGTGTGCGGGTCGAGCTTCCTGAACAGGATGGAGTTGGTCGGCTTGTTGCCGGCGAACACGCGGTGCGGCACCAGTTCCTCGATCTCCGCGTCCGGCACGCCCTTCCTGCGCATCTCGTCCCGCACTTCGTCGGCGGTCTTGCCGCGCATCAGCGCCTCGGGCTGGGCGAAGAAGTTGGACAGCAGGATGCGGTGGTGGTCGCCGACCGGGTTGTGCGTCACCGCCGGCGCCAGGAAGTCGCAGGGGACCAGCTCGGTGCCCTGGTGGATGAGCTGGTAGAAGGCGTGCTGGCCGTTGGTGCCGGGCTCGCCGAACACCACTGGGCCGGTGGCGTGGTCCACCGGCTTGCCCTGCCGGTCCACCGACTTGCCGTTCGACTCCATGTCGAGCTGCTGGAGGTAGGCGGGGAAGCGGTGCAGGTACTGGTCGTAGGGCAGCACGGCGTGCGCCTTGGCATCCCAGAAGTTCACGTACCAGACGCCCAGCATCGCCATCAGCACGGGCATGTTGCGCTCCAGGGGCGCGGTGCGGAAATGCTCGTCCATGGCGTGGGCGCCGGCCAGCATCTCCTCGAACGCCTCCATGCCGACGCCCAGCGCGATCGGCAGGCCGATGGCCGACCACAGCGAATAGCGGCCGCCGACCCAGTCCCAGAAGCCGAACATGTTCTCCGGGTCGATGCCGAACTTGCGCACCTCCGCCTCGTTGGTGGAGACGGCGACGAAGTGCTTGGCGACGAGCGCCTCGTCCTCGGCCGATTCCAGGAACCAGCGGCGCGCGGTGTGGGCGTTGGTCAGCGTTTCCTGGGTGGTGAAGGTCTTGGACGCGATGACGAACAGCGTCGTCTCCGGGTCCAGCCACTCCAGCGTCTCCATGATGTGGGTGCCGTCCACGTTGGAGACGAAGTGCACGCCGAGGTTCGGGTGCAGGTAGGGTGTCAGCGCCTCGGTCGCCATGACGGGGCCGAGGTCGGAACCGCCGATGCCGATGTTGACGATGTCGGTGATGGCCTCGCCGGTGTAGCCGGTCCACGCCCCCTCGCGCACCGCCTCGACGAAGCGGCCCATGCGCGCCAGCACGCCGTTCACCTCCGGCATCACGTCCTGGCCATCGACCATGACGGGGCGGTTGGAGCGGTTGCGCAGCGCCGTGTGCAGCACCGCGCGGTTCTCGGTGCTGTTGATCCGCTCGCCGGCGAACATGCGGTCGCGCCAGCCCTCGACGTCCTGCTGGCGGGCGAGGTCGAGCAGCAGCTCCACCGTCTCATCGGTGATGCGGTTCTTGGAATAGTCGAACAGCAGCCCCGCCGCCTCCAGCGAGAAGCGCTCGAAGCGGTTGGGATCGCGGGCGAACAGGTCGCGCATGTGGGTGCCGGCCATGGCCTGGCGGTGCGCGGACAGCGCCGTCCAGACGGCGGATTGGGTGAGCGCGGACATCGACGGTCTTCTCCTCCTCTGAACCCTTCAGGATCTGGGCGCGGACGGTATCACCGGCGGCGGCGGGCGGGTATCTGCCAAAACGCGCATCCCGAATGGGGGAGGCTCAGCTCCCTCCCTCCAGCGTCCGCGTCGGCGTGACACCCTCCGGGCGGCCGACCAGCACGGTCAGCAGCGTGGCGGGGTCGAGCAGGCGCTTGGCGACGCGCTGCACGTCCTCCCGAGTCACCGCGTTGATCAGCGCGTCGCGCTTGTCCAGATAGTCGATGCCGAGGTTGTCGCGCTTCACCTGCAGCACGATCCGCGCGATCGCCGAGGTCGAGCTGAACTGCAGGGGGAACGAGCCGGTCAGGTAGGTCTTGGCATCCTGGATCTCCTGGTCGGTCGCGCCCTGGTCGGCCATGCGCTTCCATTCCGCGCGGATGATCTCCAGCGTTTCGGCGGCCTTGGCGTTGACGGTGGAGCCGCTGGCCAGGATCAGCGCTCCGTGGTCGAGCGGGATCAGGTAGCTGTAGACGCCGTAGGACAGGCCGCGCTTCTCGCGCACCTCCTCCATCAGGCGGGAGGTGAAGCCGCCGCCGCCGAGGATGTAGTTCATCACGCTGGCCGCGTACCAGTCCGGGTCGGCGCGCGTCACCCCCTGCTGGCCCAGCAGGATCAGCGTCTGCGCCGTCGGGCGCGGCGCCACCAGCGTCTCGCCGGCGCCCTTCGCGGTGACGTCGGGCAGGGGCGGCGCCTGACTCGTGGCCGGCAGGCCGCCGAAGATCCGGTCCAGCGCCTTGCCCAGTTCTTCCGGCGTGATGGCGCCCGCGGCGGCGACGACCAGCCGGTCGCGGCCCAGATCGCTTTTCATGAAGGCGCGCAGATCGTCGATGGTGACGTTCGGCAGGCTTTCCAGCGTGCCGCGCACCTCGCCTCCGTAGGGGTGGTCGGGGTAGGCGGCCGCGTAGAAGGCCCGGCGTGCCACGTAGTTGGGGTCGGCCAGGTCACGCCGCAGGCTCGTCAGGATGGAGGTGCGCACGCGCTCCACGGCCTCGGCGTCGAAGCGCGGCTCGGTGAGCGCCAGGCGCGCCAACTCGAAGGCGTCGTCGCGGTTGTCCTTCAGCGTGCGCAGCGACCCGGTGAAGCCATCGCGGCCGGCGTCGAAGCTCAGACTGACCGCCAGATCCTGCATGCGGCCCTGGAAGGCCTGGGAGTCGTAGGGGCCGGCGCCTTCGTCGAGGGTGGTCGCCACGAGGTTGGCGCGCCCCTCCTTGCCGGCCGGATCGGCGCCGCCGGCCTCCTCGAACGCCCATTCCAGCGCGACGACGGGGATCTTGTGGTCCTCGACCAGCCACGCCTCGATGCCGCCGGGGCTGAGCACCCGCTTCACTTCGATCGCGTGCGCCGGCAGGGTGACGAACAGCACCAGCAGTGCCGCAACGATGGTGCGCATCGTCTCAGCTCCCCTTGTGATTGGCCGGCAGCAGCAGGCCGGTGACGTGGTTGGTCTTGCCCAGCACGGTGCGGGCGGCGGCGTTGACCTGCTCGGGCGTCACCGCGTCGATGCGCACCGGCCAGTTCTCCACGTCGTCGATGCTCTGCCCGGTGGCGAGCGCCATGCCCAGGGCGTTGGCCGGACCGGACAGGCTGTCGCGGGCGTAGGCCGCCTCGGTCAGCATGCGCTTCTTGGCGGTGGCGACCTCCTCGAGCGTCACGCCCTCCTTCAACAGCTTGCCCACCTCGGCCTCCAGTGCCGTCTCCAGCCGCTCCATCTCGACGCCTGGCGCCGGCGAGGCGCCCATGCCGAGCATGGTGGCGTCCCACGACGAGGCGCCGTAGCTGAGCCAGGCGGAGGTGGCGATTTTCTGCTCGACCACCATGGAGCGGTAGAGCCGCCCGGTGGCGCCGCCGCTCATGATCTCCGCCAGAACCTGCAGCGCGTAGGCGTGCCCGTCCTTGTCCGTGCGGTAGGAGGGGGCGTGCCACAGACGGCGGAGCGAGGGCTGGCGCACCTCGGCGTCGCGCAGGATGACCCGGCGCTCGGCGCCGATCGGCGGCTCGACGACGCGCTTGCGCTCCGGCACCGGCTTGGACGCGACCTTGCCGTAATATTTCTCGGCCAGCGGCTTCAGTTCCTCCGCCGAGATGTCGCCGGAGACGACGAGGATGGCGTTGTTCGGAGCGTACCAGCGCCGGTAGAAGGCTTCCGCCTCCTCGCGGGTCATCGACGCGATCTCCTGCGGCCAGCCGATGATCGGCGTGCCGTAGGGGTGGTGGACGTACAGGGTGGCGTTGATCTGCTCGCCGATCTTATCGGCCGGCTCGTTCTCGACGCGCTGGCGGCGCTCCTCCTGGATCACGGAGCGCTCGGGATAGACCACCTCGTCGGTGAGCTTGAGGTTGGCCATGCGGTCCGCCTCCATGCCCATCACCAGCTCCAGCCGGTCGCGGGCGACGCTCTGGAAATAGGCGGTGTAGTCCCACGAGGTGAAGGCGTTGTCGCGCCCGCCGTTCTTGGCGACGATGCGCGAGAAGGCGCCGGGCGCCAGTTCCTCGGTGCCCTTGAACATCAGGTGTTCGAGGAAATGCGCGAGGCCGGAATGGCCGCGCTCCTCGTCGGCGCCGCCGACCTTGTACCAGACCATGTGGGTGACCACCGGGACACGGCGGTTGGTGATCACCACCACCTGCATGCCGTTTGCGAGCTGGAACGTTTCGGGGAAGAAGACACCTTTCTCAGCGGCCCAGGAGACGTTTGGGACGAGGGGTGTCGCCGTCAGCAGGACAAGCGCCGACAGCAGGGCGCGGGTGGTACGCAGCATCGACCGTCTCCGGAATCGAAAAGGGGCGCCCGGCCGGGCGCCCCTAGATACTGGGATCTTGCGTCGATCAGAACAATCCTTCGAGCGGCGCCTTGCGCCTGCGCTCGATGGTCGGGACGACGCCATCGTTGACCGGCTTGCCCTGGGCCTGGGCCTCGCGCAGGCGCTGGCTTTCCTTCTTCGGATCGACGATCTGGTAGGGCTGTTCCTGGGTCTGCCAGAACAGCAGCGTGTCGATCCAGCGCTTGTCGGCGACGATCAGCGCCGAAGTCTCCTGGGCGACCCGGTTGCGGATGCCCGGTTCGGCCGGACCGGCCTTGCCGAGC
>JAEYOB010000802.1 GCA_023412175.1 Pseudomonadota bacterium
CCCTGATGGGGGGAAGCGGGCGGCGCTCCTCGGCTGCGCGGCCCGCTTTCGGCCGCACGTCAGTTTTTCAGCTCAGGGCCGGCCGATAGGGCGTTTCGGTCTGGCTGGCGCGCTGGAACGCGCGCATTCCTTCTTCGGGAGTGATCAGCGGTGTCGTCTTGAAGGCGCTCACACCGCCCTTGGCCTCGACCATCGCCAGGAAGGCGACGCACCGCTCATGGTCGGGAAATTCGCAGATGACCACCCCGTCATACTTGCCGAAGGCGAAGAAATAGTGGTGAAGGCGGCCTTCGAACGATTCGACTCCCTTACGGACAATGTCAACCCGTGAATCCGGTGTCTTGACCAGGCTGCGGATGTTGTCGGGGGAAAAACGCCATTGGATCAGGTAATGGGGCATTGTTTGATCCTCCCTTCACGCTGCCGCGAGGAAAGGATACGGCAAGTTTTTGCAGCCCCGTGCGATGCGTCCGGCGATGGTCCGCACGCTTCGGACCATCGTCTTCTCCCGTTCGATGGTGGCGTGCCTCCTTACAGACCCAACGCTTCTTCGGCCGGCTGGTAATCGAGTCCTTGCGCTTCCGACACTGCCTGGCAGGTGATCTTGCCGGCGTGCACGTTCAGCCCGTTGCGCAGATGCCGATCCCTTGTGAGCGCGACGCGGTATCCCTGATCGGCCAGCGCCAACACGAAGGGCAGGGTGGCGTTGTTCAGCGCGAAGGTGGAGGTGCGGGCCACGCCACCGGGCATGTTCGCCACGCAATAGTGGACCACCCCGTCCACCACGTAGGTGGGCTCGGCGTGCGTGGTCGGGCGCGAGGTCTCGAAGCAGCCGCCCTGGTCGATGGCGACGTCAACCACCACGGCGCCGCGCTTCATGCGCGCGACCATGTCGCGGGTCACCAGCTTGGGCGCCTCGGCGCCGGGCAGCAGCACCGCGCCGATAACCAGATCGGCGTCCACCACATGCTCCTCGATGGTATCGACGGTCGAGTACAGGGTCTGCAGCTTGGCGCCGAACTGCAGGTCCAAATCCTTCAGCCGTGCCAGCGAGCGGTCGATGACGACGACCTTGGCCTCCAGCCCCATCGCCATCCGCGCCGCGTTGGTGCCCACCACGCCGCCACCCAACACGACCACCTTGGCCGCCGGCACGCCGGGGACGCCGCCCAGCAGCACGCCGCGGCCGCCCTGTGCCTTCTCCAGGCAATGCGCGCCGGCCTGTACCGCCATGCGCCCGGCGACCTCGCTCATGGGGGCCAGCAGCGGCAGGCCGCCGCGGTCGTCGGTCACCGTCTCATAGGCGATGCCGATGGCACCGGAGGCAACCAGCGCCCTGGTCTGTTCGGGATCGGGCGCCAGATGCAGGTAGGTGAACAGCACCTGCCCCTCGCGCAGGATGCGGCACTCGCCCGGCTGCGGCTCCTTGACCTTGACGATCATACCGGCCCGGCCATACACGCTGGCGGCGTCCGGCGCGACCTCCGCCCCGGCCGCCACGTAGAGTTCGTCCCCCAGTCCGATCTCGTGCCCGGCGCCGGTTTGCACCAGCACGGAGTGGCCGTGATGAACCAGCTCGCGCACGGAGGCCGGCGTCAGCCCGACCCGGTACTCGTGGTTCTTGATCTCTCTGGGCACCCCGATGAGCATCGCTCGCCTCCCTGTGTTCCGCCCCATTCCATCATGTAGGTCGGCCCAGGGCGGTTCGCAGGACTGCCGCGCTCACGCTTGCGGATAGGGTGGTCAGGCGCCGGCTTCCGGCACCAGCCAGTCCACGCGACCGCCGCCGCCGGTGCCCGGCAGTATGGCGTGCAGCGCCGGCAGCACCTCCGCCAGCGTCTCGTCCAGCTTCCACGGAGGATTGACGATCGCGAGCCCCGAGCCATTGAGGCGCAGGTGGGTGTCCTCCGGATGGATGGTCAGTTCGGCGATGAGGATCTTGGGGATGCCGGTCTCCGCCAGCGCTTCCTGGAAGCGCCAAACCGCCGGGCGTTCCTTGATCGGGTACCAGATCGCGTAGATGCCCGTCGGCCAGCGCTTGTGCGCCTGGCTGAGCCCGGCCACGAGGCGGGTGAACTCGTCCGGCTCCTCGAAGGGGGGGTCGATCAGCACCAGCCCACGCTTTTCCTTTGGGGGCACATGGGCCTTGAGAGCGTGGTAGGCGTCCATCTGGTGAACCACCGTCTGGCGGTCGCGGGCGAACTCGGCCTTCAGCGTGGCGGCGTCCTCCGGGTGCAACTCGCTCAGGACCAGACGGTCCTGGGGGCGCATCATGGCGCGCGCCAGCCGCGGCGAACCGGGATACCAGCGCAGAATTCCGTCGGGGTTCAGCGCGGCCACAGCGTCCAGATAGGGGGCCAGGGCAGGGTGCGGCGGCGCCTGCCCGAACAGGCGGGCGATGCCGCCCGCGTATTCGCCGGTGCGCTGCGCGGGGCTTGAGGTCAGGTCGTAACGCCCAACGCCCGCGTGGGTGTCGAGGATGCAGAAGGGGGTGGGCTTGGCGCGCAGGTGCTCGACGATCATCGCCAGCACGGCGTGTTTCATCACGTCGGCGAAGTTTCCGGCGTGAAAGACGTGGCGGTAATTCATGGGACGGGGATGTAGCCCATTCCCGCCAAGCGCGCCAGAGGGGGCGGAATCCGTTGGGCCGGGATCAATCCAGGGCTGCGACCTGGGCGTTCCGGAAGACGCGGCGCGTCGCCGGGGCGATGCTGGGCCGGTCCGAGTCGTCGCACTTCGGAGATTCGATCAGCTTGGCGCTGTCCTGGTCGAGCTCGACGAGGTTCTGCCAAACCTTGCAGAGATAGGCTTGGGCGCGGCGCGGCGAGGTGCCGTTGTAGCGGGCCAGCGCGGCTTTCCAGCTGCCTTCCTCGCCGTGCAGGCGGACCAGCATGCGGCCGGCGTACCAGACGTTCTCGCGCGGCTCGACGATGCGCTCCAGCGGCTGGAACTGCCCCTTGTGCATCTGGAGGGAGATCTGCATGCAGCCGACGTAGGTGTTCTGGCGAAGCTTGCCAGTGCGGTCGCGCAGGTGCCGCGCGGCGTCCTGGGCCGTGCGGGCCATGATGGCCCGGCCGTCGGCGCTGACGGCATAAGGGTTCGGGGCGCCACCCATGCCGCTCTCGACCAGCGCAATGGCGAGGAGCATGCCCGAAGGGATGTTCAGCTTCTGCTCGGCGTCTATGGCGTGCGCGACGCAACCTTCCTGGGCCGCGGCGGAGTGTGTCGCGAGGGGCGTGAGCGCCATTCCCAGGGCCAGGGCCATCAAGCCCCCGACCATAGTTCGTACGCGCCGATTCCGTCCTCGCATGACTGCGCTCCCTCGTTTCTGTCCCGCCCGCCCGCGGGGACCGCGCATCACGTTGCGCGGATTTGATTCCCGGTCACCGAGTCTCTTACGGCGACCGCCTCCTACCCGAATGTCAGCGTCTCCCAATCGGACGCCGTCGCACTTTTTTCAAAATTTTGATCCATCGTCAACCCAATTACGTCCTGGTAATACCACAACCCCCATTCGTTAAAGGTTGGAGTAGGTCGTTCTTCCATACAGCCTAATACGCCGGAAAGGTCTGGCCAACCTATTGACAGGATTGGAATTATGACGCTGCCTCGGCTGAAGGGCGTGAGTTGGCGGAAGTGCGCCGGTCTGACTATGCGCCTCGGTCGCGTGTCGCGAAAATCACACTAAGTCGTTATTTTACAGGGGCTCTTGTGCGTTGGGCAGCCATACGGCATTAACCTCCGCCCCTTTTCCATCCCAGAGCGGTTGCGACAGAGTGTCTCGTCAACCAACAGCCCCTGCCGAGGCCCCGGCCGACCACTTTCTCGAAGCCGGATACCAGCGCCTCTATGCAGACGATTCGCCGGGCGCACAGAGCGCGTTCCGCGCCGCTCTCGCCATAGCCCCCGCGAACGCCGATGCCCTCGGTGCGCTTGCCGAAGTGCTGGACGCGCGGCCGGCCGCCGCCGCAACCGCCTACGCACGCGCCCTTCGGCTGGAGCAGGGACGCTGGTCCTGGCGCCTCGGCCGGGCGGAAGCCCTGGCGGCGGCCGGCGACGAGGCGACGCTGCCGGCCTTCTTCGAACTCCTGAGCGAACGTCCCGACGCCGCCGCGGTGCGCCGTGGCTACGGT
>JAEYOB010000865.1 GCA_023412175.1 Pseudomonadota bacterium
GGTCATGGCGAGGGGCCCAACACCCGATCCCATCCCGAACTCGGCCGTGAAAACCCTCAGCGCCAATGGTACTGCGTCTCAAGACGTGGGAGAGTAGGTCGCCGCCAGGTCTTCCAGGCGCACATCAAACACCGGATCCAGCCAACCCGCTCCTCACCCGACACGCCACCGCCCGCCGCCCCCAAAGCGGCGGGCGGGCGCGTTTGCGCGTCGGCGTTCTTTGTGCATCGACGTTCAGGGGGCGTCGCGGCCGGCAAAGTAGTCCGGCCACAGCCGGCGGGCGTTCTCGCCATCCTCGGCGTAGGCGTGGCAGGAGTTCAGCAGGGCAGGGCGCTTGCCGGGTTCGGGCGGCCGCGACCGCTTCCCGGCCATGACGGTCTGGAACGCCACAGTCGCCATGGGACCCAGCAGTTCCACCAGATGGGTGCAGCCCTTGCTGCCGCCCAGCCGGCTTTTCACCGCGTGCATCCAGCCCGGCCCGATGCGCAGCCCCTCCAGGACTTTGAAGGCCGGCGCAATATCCGGACACACCCGATACGGGCTGGCCTCGGTGGCCGCCTCCGAACGCACGACGGTGAGCTGATCGTCGAGCGTCAGGCGAATCCACATGTCGTGCAACGGGTCGCCCGGATGAATGGTGCCTCGCCATTGGTTTTCGAAGGAATAGGCCTTGGTGTCGGTGATGCGGCCCTCGATGTCCCACATCCCGTCGCGTCGCTGGTATCCGTGGCAGACGACCACGCGGGTGTGTTTCAGCTCGCGCTCGTCGGGGGCGGAAAGTGGCATGGCGGAAACCCTTTGGTGATTGGGACGGTAAACCGTCCGGCTCTCGCGGCAACGTACTCCATGTAATGGCGTTCTGCTGACCGGCATCCACAAAGGCAACCAAAGCGACGGCATAATTCGTCATTGGCAGGAAATATGAAACATAGTTCCGGATCGTTGACGTGCTTGCCGCCGGTCCGCATGATCCGGGACAAACAATGACACCGCCAAGCCAGCGAGGGGTTCCGATCATGAGACAATGCCTGAAATTCTACGTCGACGGTGCATGGCGGGATCCGGCCGATGGCACCGCGCGGCAGGAGGTGATCAACCCCGCGACCGGACAGACCTCGGGCGTCGTGGCGCTCGGCGGTGAGGAGGATGCGCGCGGCGCCATCGAGGCGGCGCACCGGGCGTTCGAATCCTGGTCGCAGACTCCGCTGAGCCAGCGCATCGAGTTGCTGGGGACGATCTGCGGCATCTATGAGAGGCGGCTGGACGACGTTGCCGACGCCATCACCGAGGAGATGGGCGCGCCACTGCATGCGCTGTCCAAACCGGTGCAGGCGCGTATCGGGCTGTGGCATTTCCAGACGGCGCTGAAGGTCGCCCAGGCGTTCCCGTTCGAGACGGCGCGCGGCACCACCCGCATCGTCCGCGAGCCGATCGGGGTGTGCACGCTGATCACGCCGTGGAACTGGCCGATGAACCAGATCGCCTGCAAGGTGGCTCCGGCGCTTGCCACCGGCTGCACCATGGTGCTGAAGCCCAGCGAGTTCGCACCCTATTCGGCCTGGATCTTCGCCGAGATCCTGCACGAAGCGGGCGTGCCGGCCGGTGTCTTCAACATGATCTACGGCGACGGCGCCAAGGTCGGCCCGGTCCTGGCTTCGCACCCGCTGGTCGACATGGTGTCGCTGACCGGTTCGACGCGCGCCGGCGCCTCGGTCTCGCACGCCGCGGCGGACGGTATCAAGCGGGTGTCCCTGGAACTGGGCGGCAAGTCGGCCAACATCGTCTGCGAGAGCGCCGATCTCGCCAAGGCCGTGGTGCACGGCGTCAAGTCGATGATGTCCAACACCGGCCAGAGCTGCAACGCCCCCTCGCGCCTGTACGTGCCGGCCTCCCGCCTGGAGGAGGCGGAGGCGCTGGCGGTGCAGACCTGCGCCGCCATGGCGGTCGGCGATCCGCGCGCGCCGCAGACCACCGTCGGCCCCATCGCCAACCGCCGGCAGTTCGAGCGCGTCCGCCAGCTGATCCAGACCGGCATCGACGAGGGGGCGAAGCTGCTGTGCGGCGGCCTGGACCGCCCGGCGGGAGCGGAGGACGGCGGCTTCTTCGTAAAGCCGACGGTGTTCAGCCGCGTCGAGGACCACATGACCATCGCGCGCGAGGAGATCTTCGGGCCGGTGCTGGTCATCCGTCCCTACACCGACCTGGAGGAGGCGATCCGCAGCGCCAACGACTCGCCCTACGGGCTGTCGGGGTACGTCTCCGCCGGCACGCCGGACGAAGCCCGCGCCGTGGCGAAGCGCCTGCGGACCGGCATGGTGCACCTGAACGGCGCCTCCGGCGACATGGCGGCGCCGTTCGGCGGTTACAAGCAGTCGGGCCTGGGCCGCGAGTGGGGCGCGGCCGGGTTCGAGGAGTTCCTCGAGACCAAGGCGCTGATGGGCAGCGAGCCCGCCACCGCCTGATCGCCTGTTCTAATCACCTGTCAAGGGAGGCGGCCGATGTCCGAAGCCCACCCTGTCGTCCTGTGCCGGAACATCCTTGGCGAGGGCGCGGTGTGGTCGGTGGAGCGGCAGGCGCTGTTCTGGACCGATATCCAGGGCCGGCGCCTGTGGTGCCTGGACCCGGTGACGGGCGGAACGCGGAGCTGGGCGGCGCCGGACCGGCTCGGCTGCTTCGCGTTCCGCCGGAACGGCGGGCTGCTGGCCGCCTTCGCCGAGGGCTTCGCCGTCTACGACCCGGACAGCGGCCGGGTGGAACCCCTGCATCCCTTCGAGCCGGACCTGCCGACCACCCGGCTCAACGACGGGCGGTGCGACCGGCAGGGCCGGTTCCTGGCCGGCGGCATGGACGAGACGCAGCCGCCCCGGCCGGTCTCCGGCCTGTGGCGGCTCAACCCCGACCGTTCGCTGGAGCGGCTGGTGGCCGGCATCGCCATCGCCAACAGCCTGTGCTTCAGTCCGGACGGCCGCACGCTCTACCGTACGGACACGCCGCGGCGGGTGATCCTTGCCCACGATTACGACCCCGGTACGGGACGTTTGGGGGAGCCGCGCGTTTTCCACGCGCTGCCGCCCGGCCCCGGCGTCCCCGACGGCTCCACCGTCGATGCGGAGGGGTTCCTGTGGAACGCCGAGCACGGCGGCGGCCGCGTGGTCCGCTATGCGCCCGACGGGCGGGTGGACCGTGTCGTCATCGTGCCTACGCCGAATCCGACCTGTCCGGCCTTCGGCGGCGCGGACCTGGGCACGCTGTACGTCACCTCCGCCGCCGAGGGGGTGGCGGACGACCCGCTGGCCGGATCCCTCTTCGCGGTCGAGGTGGGGGTGCGCGGGCTGCCGGAACCCCTCTTTGCCGGGTGATGCGCCCCTCGTTCAGGGCGCGGCGTAGCCGAGTACGCGCAGACGCAGTTCGTGATCGGGGACGTTGCGGTCGAAGAACAGGCCGCCGCGCTGGGTCGAGCCGGCCGGGATGTAGTCGAATTCGATCTCCGCGGTTTCCACCACGGCGGTGCCGGACATCAGGTGCCCGACGACCCGGACGCGGGCGGCGGTGGAGCCTCCGGTGTTCTCCGCCCGGATGCGGGCGTGCCAGCGCTGGCCGTCGTGCCCGATGTCCTCGACGCTGAGCGCGACGACCGGGTCGCCGCCGCTGCGGAACAGTCCCTCGTAGCCCAGCACGCCCACCGACCCCAGGAACAGCAGCAGGCCGATTGCGGAGGCGATCCACGCGACCCAGGAAATGGAGGCGGAGCCGGGTTCGGCCTGATCGTAGGGGCGGCTGTCTTCACGCCGGTCAATCTGGGCCATCCGTCGCCTCCCTTCACACGATCAGCCGGGCGGTGGCGGCGCCCAGCGCGGCGGGGAAGCCCAGCACCACCATGGCCGTCACCAGTTCCATCATGGACAGGCCGCCCACCCGCTCGAACGTCCATAGCAGGTACAGGCTGACCAGCAGCGCGGTGCCGTACCCGGCGATGGTGAAGCGCAAGAGGACGTGCCCGAAGCTGGCTTCGCCGCGGCTCTCCTGTCCGGCGAAGCCGACCGTGTAGACGAGAGCGTGCAGCAGGGCGAGCGACAGGAAGGCCAGCGCCACCGTGTGCCACGGCGTCATCTTGTAGGCGATCAGCACCATCTCTTCCGTGGGCGCCACGTTGAAGCCGACGAAAAGCGCGCCCACGGCCATCAGGAACAGCTCGCCGGGGTAGGAGGACCGCTGTCGGCGCTCCTCGTCCGCCTCGTCCGGCTGGCCCAGCTGCTTGCGCGCCAGCATGGCGCCGATGCTGGCCGGCACGGACTGCAGCGCGATCTTGCCGACGATTTCCGGCAGGGGCTGGTCCGTCGTTATGATCCCGAACACCGACAGCAGCGCGGCCGAGATGAGGAACCCGACGCCGAACGCGGTCAGCGCGTCGATCAGGTCGTCCTGCCAGCAGAAAGTCTCCTCGAACCCGGCGAAGTAGGACAGGCCGAACAGCACCGGCAGCGTCACCACCATGAACAGCGCCAGCCGGAAGCGGTCCATGTAGAAGCCCAGCTCCCACATCTCCATGGTCATCAGCAGCGGAAAGGCGAAGATGACCGCGCCAGCGGCGGCGCGGGCCAAGCCGCGGGCGAAGTGGGACTCGTCGTGGATGATGGCGCGCTGGCGGGTGATGTCCATGGCGAATGAATGCCGCAGCGACGGCTATGTTCCCGCTGCGGCTGGCCTTGCTTCAACGCATTGACGGCGGGGAAGGACGGTCTTGGAGGGAAGGCTGGAGATCCGCTTGGCGGCTACAGGGACAGCAGGCTGCGCACCGCAGTCTTCAGGGCGCCCAGCGGTCCGGGGTGCTTCTGGATCGCATAGTACTTCCGCACGGTGTCCCGGATGTCCCAGGTGCCGGTGAATCCCTTGGGGATCACGAAGGCATCGCCCTGGGCGTACTCCTGCGCGGCGCCGGCTTCCGGCGTGATGACGACGCGGCCGGACAGCAGGATGCAGAACTCGTCGTAGGGCCAGTCCTTCATCGCCACGACACCCGGCGTGCACTGCCAGACGCCGCAGGCGAAGCGTGCGTTGTTCGCGTCGAAGAGGTTGACGCACGCCTCGCTGGGCGTGCCGGAGAGGATCGATCCGAAGACGGCGGGATTGGCGGTGCCGCCTTGGTCGATGGCGTTGCGCTCCAGGGGCACAAGGCGGTTCTGCACGGCTCTCCTCCTCCTGATCAGGCCCTTGGGCCGCGGTTTTAACATCCGCGTTTCGGAGTTGGGTCCTGCAAGGAATGGCTCCCTACCCGATTGGGGCGGGGCAAGGGAAGCTCTACAACCTAATTGAGGGCGGCCAATTGAGTTGATGCTTCCAAATGAATAGGGAATGGGTTTCCGTGTATTGCGCAGAGAGGCATCCCCAAAATCTCTTCCAACATCTGAATGTAAATTTGAACAAGGTCTGGGCAAATAATGTTAACTCGCCAAGCGAATCCGATAAGGGGGCAAAGTTCATGCGCGCGACTGCATGGCCGGCGATCACGGGTGGTTCCGCCGACGGGGTGTTGCCAGGACCCGGCGGAACGGTGGTCGCGATGGGCCAAGCCATCCGCGACATACTTGCGGAAAGCGGCTGGCTCGCCGTCGATGTGGCCGACCTGTCGGACGGGGACGACCTGTACGCGGCGGGCCTCACCTCGCACGGTTCCGTCAATCTGATGCTGGCGCTGGAAGAGCGCTTCGACATCGAATTCCCCGAGCACCTGCTGCGCCGTCGCACCTTCGAGAGCATCGCCGCCATCCGCGCCGCCGTCGCCGGTCTGCGCGACGGGATGCCCTGACCATGAACGCACCGCCGAGCCTGCTGCTCCAGCAGGCGCGGGAGGTCGGCAGCCGGGTCGCCGCGCGCCATGCCGACGCGGTGGACCGTGACGCCCGATTTCCGGCCGAGGCGTTCGCCGCGCTGAAGGCGGCGCGGCTGCTGGGCGCCATGGTGCCGCGCGACTACGGCGGCGAGGGCGCCGCCCTGGCGGACGTCGCCGCCGTCTGCCACGAGCTGGCGCAGCATTGCCCGTCCACCGGCATGATCTACGCCATGCACCAGATCCAGGTGGCCTGCATCGTCCAGCACGGGCAGCAGGCGGCGTGGCACCGCGGCCTGCTGGGACGCTTGGCCGAGGAGCAGCTTCTGCTCGCCTCCGCCACCACCGAGGCCGGAATCGGCGGCGACGTGCGCAGCTCGTCCTGCGCGGTGGAGGTGAACGACGGCCGTTTCCGGCTGGAGAAGAACGCCACCGTCATCTCCTACGGCGCGGACGCCGACGGCATCCTGGTGACCGCCCGCCGCACGCCGGACTCGCCGGCGTCGGACCAGGTGATCGCCGCCGTGCTGAAGGACGACTGCCGGCTGGAGGAGACGGTTGGCTGGGACACGCTGGGCATGCGCGGTACCTGCTCCATGGGCTACCGCCTGACCGCGGAGGCCGGGGCGGAGCAGATCCTGCCGCTGCCCTACGCCGACATATCGGCGCGCACCATGCTGCCGGCCACGCACATTCTGTGGGCCAGCGTGTGGCTGGGGATCGCCACCGACGCGGTCGCCCGCGCCCGCGCCTTCGTGCGCGCGGAGGCCCGCAAAAAGCCCGGCTCCACGCCGCCCGGCGCGCTGCGGCTGGCCGAGGCGACCACCCTGCTGAACCAGATGCGCGCCGGCATCGTCGGCGCGGTGCGCCAGTACGAGGAGGTGCAGGGCGACGCCGACCGCCTGACCTCCATGGGCTTCGCCATCGCGATGAACACGCTGAAAGTGGGTGCGGCGCAGACGCTGGTACGCATCGTCGAGCAGGCGCTGCTGGTCTGCGGCCTCAACGGCTACCGCAACGACAGCGAGTACAGTGTGGCGCGCCACCTGCGTGACGCCCACTCGGCGCCGCTGATGATCAGCAACGACCGGATCCTCGGCAACACCGCCAACCTGCTTCTCGTCCAGAAGGACAATATGGGGCTGTTCGGATGAGCACGGAGAACCAGACCGCCTTCCGCGACGCCCTGGTCCGGCACGGGCTGCTGATCCCCATGGGGGTGGACGGGCTGTACGGCCGCAGCGGCGTCTTCGAGGACGTGGTCGAGCGCTTCAACGCGCTGGTCTCGCAATGGGGCAAGGACGACGGCGCCGAGGTGATGCGCTTCCCGCCGGCGCTCAACCGCCGCCACTTCGAGACCAGCGAGTACCTGAACAGCTTCCCGCAGCTCGCCGGCACCGTGCACAGCTTCGCGGGCGGCGAGCGCGAGCACCAGACGCTGCTGCGCCAGCTCGCCGCCGGCGAGGATTGGACCGGCATGCAGCGCGCCACCGACGTGGTGCTGACGCCGGCCGCCTGCTACCCGGTCTACCCGACCGTGGCGGCGCGCGGGGCGTTGCCGGAGGGCGGGCACACGGTGGACGTCTGCTCCACCTGCTTCCGCCACGAGCCCTCGCTCGACCCGGCGCGCATGCAGCTCTTCCGCATGCGCGAGTACGTGCGCATCGGCTCGCCGGAACAGGTCATGGCCTTCCGCCGGAGCTGGCTGGAGCGCGGCCGGCTGCTGATGGAATCGCTGGGGGTGCCGGTCGCCATCGACATCGCCAACGACCCGTTCTTCGGCCGCGCCGGGCGCATGCTGGCGGCCAACCAGCGCGACCAGGGCCTCAAGTTCGAGCTGCTGATCCCCATCACCAGCGAGGAGAAGCCCACCGCCTGCCTCAGCTTCAACTACCACCAGGACCATTTCGGCCTGTTGTGGGACATCCGCACGGCGGACGGCGAGACCGCGCACACGGCCTGCGTCGGCTTCGGCATGGAGCGGGTGGCGCTGGCGCTGTTCCGCCACCACGGCTTCGATGTGGATGAGTGGCCGGACGCCGTGCGCGCCGTGCTGTGGAGCCCGTGATGCCGGATGGCTCCCATCACCGTCCGCATACCCTGCACGCCGCCGACCGCATTTGGCCGGAGACCAACTGCTACGTCGATCTGTGGATCGAGCTGCTGCACGCGCAGGGGCACGAACCGCTGGCGGCGCTCGGCTTCACCGTGGCGCAGGACTTCGAGGGCGACCAGTTCACCTTCTTCAAGTTTCCGCCGGAGGATCTGCGCGCGCTGTTCGGG
>JAEYOB010000003.1 GCA_023412175.1 Pseudomonadota bacterium
GCCTGATGGCGTTCACCCGCGCCCTCGGGGCGCGGTCCCCGGACGCCGGGGTGCGGGTCGTCGGCGTCAACCCCGGCCTGACCGCCACCGACCGCGCGGTGACGATGCTGCGGACCTGGAGCATCCAGAGGCACGGCGAGCCCGACCGCTGGTCGGAGGTGGAGCAGGCCCTCGGCCTGCCGTTCGGAAGGATGGGCACCCCGCGGGAGGTGGCGGACGTGGTGGCGTTCCTGGCGTCGCCGCGGGCGGGCTACGTCAGCGGCACCATCGTGACGGTGGACGGGGGCGCCAGCAACCGCACCGCCTGACCGCGGTGCCGAGGGAGGAACGGAGCATGGAAAGGACAGCGATGCCCGCCCTGGATCAGGGCGGGATGACATTCTGGATCAGCCGGGCCCGCGAATCGCGGTACGAGCCGGGTCTGCGCACGTTCATGCAGTACCGCGACCTCGGCATCGCCGCCGCCACCGGCGGCGCGGTGGACGCCAAGATCGTCAAGGCGGTTCCGGGGTGCGAGGAGCGCTCGCCCTGGCACGCGCACGAGCTGCAGTTCCAGCTCGTCTTCGTGCTGAAGGGCACGATCACGCTGGATTACGCGGGCGTGGGCCCGGTCACCCTCGAACCGGGCGACTGCCTGCACCCGCCGCCGGGCATCCACCACGTCGAGATCACCCACT
This sequence comes from Pseudomonadota bacterium, assembly GCA_023412175.1. Taxonomy (GTDB): domain Bacteria; phylum Pseudomonadota; class Alphaproteobacteria; order Azospirillales; family Azospirillaceae; genus Azospirillum. Next base: position 678 of record JAEYOB010000003.1, read on the forward strand.
CGGACGATTACGAGGGGCTGGAGATCACCATCCCCGCCGAATTCAGGACCGTCGAGGTCGCCCCGCCGACTGCGTGACCAGAAAAGCGCCACCGCCCGGAACGGGCACGGGAAACGGATATGGGAGGAAGGCACATGCGCACGATCACGATGACCGGCCTGGCGTCGGTTGCAGCCCTGTCGCTGATGGCGGCCCCCGCCGCCCTGGCGGAAACCGGGGTTACCGCGGACAGCATCATCATCGGCGGCATAGGGGCGCTGACCGGCCCGTCCGCCGGGCTGATCATCCCGCAGCTCAACGGCGTGCAGGCGGTGTTCGAGGAAGCCAACGCCGCCGGCGGCATCCACGGCCGCAAGATCGTCTACGCCAAGCAGGACGACGAGTGCCTTCCCAGCAAGGGAATCGGCGCGGTCAAGAAGCTGATCCACGAGGAGAAGCCGTTCATGATCGTCGGCGGCGGCTGTTCCAACGCCGCCATCGCGCAGAAGCCCGAGATCGTCGGGGCGAAGGTGCCGTGGGTCATCGTCGCCTCGACCGCAGATTCCCTGACCGAGCCGGTGAACCCCTACGTCTTCACCACCATGTCGGCCGCCTGGATGGAGGTCTACGGCCAGCTCCAGCTCGCCCTCGACGCGGGCAAGACGCGCATCGCCGTCGTCTGGCAGCCGGATGCCTGGGGCAAGGCGCGCATCGAGCCGATGCGGCAGGCGTTCAAGGCCAAGGGCATCGAGCCCGTCTCCGTCCAGGAGATCGCCGTCGAGCCGACCGACACCACGCCCACCGTTCTCCAGCTCCAGGCCGCCAATCCGGACGCCGTGCTGACGCTGCTGTTCCCCAAGGCCGCTGTCCCGTTCCTGCGTGACTCCTACAAGATCGGGTTCCAGCCGCTGATGGTCGGCGGCTCGGCGCTGGGCGAGATCGACATCCTGGCCAAGGGCGTCGGGTCGCCTGACTCCGTGAAGAACTTCCGCGCCGTCACCGCCGCCGGCTACGGCGTGGACGATCCGCAGGTGGCGAAGTGGAAGGGCATCGTCGAGAAGAGGTTCGGCGACCGGTTCAACGTCCTGCACATGTACGGCATCTCCGCCGGGCAGTTCGCGGTCGAGGCGCTCAAGCAGGCCGGCCCCGACCCGACGCGGGAGAAGATCGTCCAGATCATGTCGAACCTGACGGTCAAGAGCGACACCTACGCCGGCCCGCTGCAGTGCACGCCCACCGACCACCAGTGCCACAAGGAGCTGGGCATCTTCGCCTTCAAGGACGGCCGCGTCACCGGCATCGGTGTGACGAAGCCGACCCGCTGATCCCGCATTCCCTGCGCCGGCCCCTCCGCGGGGCCGGCGCGGCCCTCCAGTGAAAGGAGAGGTGACGGTGCTGCTCGCCTACGCCTTGTCTTCGGGGATCACCAGCGGCGCGCTCTATGCGCTTGTCGCCGTCGGCCTCGTCCTCTGCTACCGGACCACCGGTCACATCAATTTCTCGCATGGCGAGCTGTTCATGATCGGCGGCTTCCTTGCCTTCACCCTGCACGTGCTGTGGGAGCTGCCCTACCTCGTGGCGCTTCTCGGCGCGGTGGTCGGCTCGTTCCTGCTGGGCATCCTCACCGACCGCGCGGTGTACCAGCCGCTGATCAAGGCGCCGCCGCTCGCCATGGTCATGGCGACGGTCGGCTTATCCTTCGTGCTGAAGGGCATCGGCCGCTATCTCTGGGGCGGCCAGGGCGAGGTGGTGCCGTTCCCGCCGCTGGTCAGCCCGGCGCCCGTCCTCATCGGCGGGGTCGCGGTGTTCCCCCAGCAGATGGTGGTCATCGGCAGCGTGGCGGTGTGCATGCTGCTGCTGTCGGTGTTCTTCACCAGGACGCGGGCGGGCAAGATGATGCAGGCCACCGCCGAGAACGCGCACGCCGCCTACCTCGTCGGCATCCGCGTCGAACGCGTTTACATGCTGACCTGGGGCGCCGGGGCGGCGCTGGCCGGCATTGCGGCGGTCTTCGTGGCGCCGCTCACGCTGCTCACCCCCGACATCGGGCTCAACCTGCTGCTGAAGGCGTTCGCCGCCACCATCCTCGGCGGGCTGGGCAGCATGACGGGGGCGGTCGTCGGCGGGCTCCTGGTCGGCATCCTCGAAGCCCTCGCCGGGACCTACATCGCCAGCAGCATCCAGGAGGTCTCCGCGTTCATCATCATCCTGGCGGTGCTGGTGCTGCGGCCGACCGGCCTGTTTGGTGCCCGCGGACGCCGGGAGGTATGAACCGATGACGACGTTTTCCACGTCCTCCACGACGCCCGCCGCCGCCAAGCGGCGGAGCATGGCCTGGCTGGTCGGCCGGCGCGCGGTGCTTGCCGCCGGCCTCGTGCTCTTCGCGCTGCTGCCCCTGGGCGCCAACCCCTATCAGGTCTACGTCGGCAATCTGGCGCTGATCTACGTGGTCCTGGCCGTCGGGCTGAACATCCTGCTGGGCATGGCCGGCCAGCTCTCCTTCGCCAACGGCGCGCTGTTCGGCGTGGGGGCCTACGCGGCCGGGCTGCTGCGCCTCGACGCCGGCGTGCCGTTCTGGCTGGCGCTGCCCGCCGGCGCCATCATCACCGTGGCGATCGGGCTGGTGGTCGCGCTGCCGGCGCTGCGCCTGCGCGGGCTGTATCTGGCGCTCGCCACCGTCGCGTTCGCCCAGTTCGCGCTGTGGACGTTCATCCACTGGGACTCGCTCACCTACGGCAACGCGGGTTTCGTCATGACGCCGGTGGACTTCACGGCGCTCGGCCTGCCGGCGGCCACCGGCATGTACTACCTCAGCCTGCTCATCGCCGTCGCCCTGGTGGCCGCGGCCTACGGCGTCATGCAGTCGCGTGTCGGCCGCGCCCTGGTCGCCCTGCGCGAGAGCGAGGTCGCGGCGGAATCCATCGCCATCGACATCACCCGGCTGAAGATCGTCGCCTACATGCTCAGCGCGTTCTACGCGGGGGTGGCCGGCGGCCTTTTCGCCGGGCTGCTCAACGTGGTGGTTCCTGAATCCTTCAACCTGTTCCAGATCGTCCTGCAGTTCTGCATCGTCGTGGTCGGCGGCCTCGGCTCGATCGCCGGGTCGGTGGTCGCCGCCGTCCTGCTGATCTTCCTGCAGGAGGCGCTGCGCGGCATGCAGGAACTGCAGGAGATCGGCCTCGGCCTGCTGCTGCTGCTCATGCTGCTGTTCGCGCCGGGTGGAATCGCCCAGGCGCTGCGGCGCCGCGTTCCGGGATGGATGGAACCGCACAGCCGGGGGGGAGAGGACTGATGGCGGAGCTGATCATCGAACGACTGTCGTTGTCGTTCGGCGGCCTCGCCGCGCTCAGCGACGTCGACGTGGTGGTGCCGAGCGGCGAGATCCGCGGCATCATCGGTCCGAAC
>JAEYOB010000049.1 GCA_023412175.1 Pseudomonadota bacterium
CCCTCACCCTGCTCGCCCGCGACCAGGGCGGGCCGGGCATCGCCGCGCAGGCGCTGCTCGGCCCCATGCTGGACCCCAGCCTGACGCGGGCGGGCGACGAGGAGGCGCTGGGGTCCGACGTCACGGTGGCGGAGTGCGCCAGGTGCTACCGCGCCTACCTGCCGGACGCCGCGACGCGCCTGCACCCCTATGCGGCCCCGCTGGAGTCCCGCCGCCTCGGCCGGCTGCCGCCGATCCTCATCGCGACGGCGCAGAACGACGTGCTGCGGCCCGAGGCGGAAAGCTACGCCGCCCGGCTGATCGATTCAGGGGTGCCGACCGAGGTGACGCGCTTTGCCGGCGTCTCGCACGCGGCGCTCGCCCGTCACGCGCCGGCTCTCTCCGCCGTCTCAGAGTTCTTCCGGCGCCGCCTGCCCGGCGCCCGTCCGTAAGCAACGCCGAACCACAGGAAGTTCCCGATGTCCGCAACCCGTACCAAACTCGCTCTTTTCCTGGCGGCCGGTGTATCCCTGGCCGTCGCCGCCGGCGTGATGACCGTGCGCGGCCCGGCCGAGGCGCAGACCGCCCCGGCCCCGGTGGCGGCGGAGGTGGACGTCGCCTCCGTGCTCGCCCGCCCGGTCACCGACTGGCAGTCCTATTCCGGCCGGCTGGAAGCGGTGGACCGTATCGACGTGCGCCCGCAGGTGCCGGGCACGATCGTCGCCGTGCATTTCCGCAACGGCGCGTTGGTGGAGCAGGGCGACGTGCTGTTCACCATCGACCCGCGCCCCTATGAGGCGGAGGAGGCGCGCGCCGAAGCCCAGGTGGCCGCCGCCCAGGCCCGCGTGCGCTACACCGCCGCCGACCTGGAGCGCGGGCAGCGGCTGGTGAAGGACGACACCATCTCCCGCCGTTCCATGGACGAGAAGGAGAACGCCGCCCGCGAGGCCGCCGCCAACCTGAAGGCGGCCCAGGCGGCGCTGGAGATCGCGCGCCTCAACCTCGACCACACGCGGGTGACCGCCCCGGTGTCCGGCCGGGTGTCGCGGGCGGAACGGACGATCGGCAACGTGGTCGCCGCCGGCGCTTCGGCCGAGCCGCTGACCACGCTGGTCTCGGTCTCGCCGATCTACGCCGCCTTCGACGTGGACGAGCAGACCTACCTGCGGCACATCGCGCCGGTGAAGGATTCCGGCCAGATCCCCGTGCGCATGGGCCTCGCCAACGAGGACGGCCATCCGCGGGCCGGCACGGTGGAGCACGTGGACAACCGCCTGGACAGCGTGTCCGGCACCATTCGCGTGCGCGCAAAGTTCGACAACCCGGACGGCCTGCTGGTCCCCGGCCTGTACGCCCGCGTGCGGGTCGGCGGCACCGCGCCCTACGACGCGCTGCTGGTGGACGACCGCGCCATCGGCACCGACCAGGACAAGAAGTTCGTCCTGGTGGTCACGGCGGAGAACCGCGTGGAGTACCGGCCGGTGAAGCTCGGCGCTTTGCAGGACGGGCTGCGTGTCGTCACGTCGGGCCTGTCGGCCGGCGAGCGCGTGGTGGTCAACGGCATCCAGCGCGCGCGGCCGGGCACGCAGGTCGCCCCGAAGACGGTCGCCATGGGCAACGAGAAGACCCGGACGGCGGCGCGCTGAGCCATTCCTCAATCCCCTCTCCCCGAGGGGAGATAAGGCATTCCCATGAACATCTCCAAATTCTTCATCGACCGGCCGATCTTTGCCGGGGTGCTGTCGGTGGCGCTGTTCCTGGCGGGCGCGCTGTCGCTGTTCCAGCTGCCGATCTCCGAATACCCGGAGGTCGTCCCGCCTTCCGTCGTCGTGCGCGCCCAGTTCCCCGGCGCCAACCCCAAGGTGATCGCCGAGACCGTCGCCTCCCCGCTGGAGGAGCAGATCAACGGCGTCGAGAACATGCTGTACATGCAGTCGCAGGCGAACAGCGACGGCAACATGGCGCTGACCGTCACCTTCCGCCTGGGCACCGACCCGGACAAGGCGCAGCAGCTCGTGCAGAACCGCGTGGCGCAGGCACTGCCGCGCCTGCCGGCCGACGTGCAGCGCCTCGGCGTCACCACGGTGAAAAGCTCGCCGACGCTGACCATGGTCGTCCACCTGCTCTCGCCGGACGACCGCTACGACACGACGTACCTGCGCAACTACGCGGTGCTGAACGTCAAGGACCGGCTGAACCGCATCGCCGGCGTCGGCGAGGTGCAGGTGTGGGGGGCGGGCGACTACGCCATGCGCGTCTGGCTCGACCCGCAGAAGGTGGCGCAGCGCGGCCTGACCGCCACCGACGTGGTCAACGCCATCCGCGAGCAGAACGTACAGGTGGCGGCCGGTGTCATCGGCGCCTCCCCCACCCTGCCCGACGTGCCCTTGCAGCTCTCCATCAACGCCCGCGGCCGGCTGAAGACGGCGGAGGAATTCGGCGGGATCATCCTGAAGACCGGCGCGGACGGCGGCGTCACCATGCTGCGCGACGTGGCGCGGGTCGAACTGGCGGCGGCGCAGTACGGGCTGCGCTCGCTGCTCGACAACAAGCCGGCGGCGGCGCTGGCCATCACCCAGACGCCGGACGCCAACGCGCTTGCCATCTCCGACGCGGTGCGCGCCACCATGGCGGAGCTGAAGGCCGACATGCCCGAGGGCGTGGACTATTCCATCGTCTACGACCCGACGCAGTTCGTCCGCGCCAGCATCGAGGCGGTCGTGCACACGCTGCTGGAAGCGGTGGCGCTGGTGGTGCTGGTGGTGATCGTCTTCCTCCAGACGTGGCGGGCCTCGATCATTCCGCTGCTGGCGGTGCCGGTCTCCATCGTCGGCACCTTCTCGCTGATGCTGGCCTTCGGCTTCTCGATCAACGCGCTGTCGCTGTTCGGCATGGTCCTGGCCATCGGCATCGTGGTGGACGACGCCATCGTCGTGGTGGAGAACGTGGAGCGCAACATCGCCTCCGGCCTCTCCGCCCGCGACGCCACCATCCGCGCCATGCAGGAGGTCAGCGGCCCGATCATTGCCATCGCGCTGACGCTGGTCGCCGTCTTCGTCCCTCTGGCCGCCATGACCGGCCTGACCGGCGAGTTCTACAAGCAGTTCGCGATGACCATCGCGATCTCCACGGTGATCTCCGCTTTCAACTCGCTGACCCTGTCGCCGGCCCTGTCGGCGGTGCTGTTGCGCGGCCACGACCAGCCGCAGGACTGGCTGACCCGCGCCATGAACCGGGTCTTCGGCGGCTTCTTCCGGCTGTTCAACCGCGTCTTCCACCGCGCCTCGACCGGCTACGGCCGCGGCGTCGGCGGGGTGGTGCGGCACAAGGGTCTGATGATGCTGGTTTATGTCGGGCTGCTCGGCGTCACCGTGCTGCTCGGCCGCACCG
>JAEYOB010000054.1 GCA_023412175.1 Pseudomonadota bacterium
GATGGAAACCATCAGGCGCCTACAGTCTGAAAGGGAAGGCCCGGCCGTTTGCCGCACCGCGTCAGAGCACTGGCGCCATGCGGCGGATTGCGGTTGAATGATAGTCTTCCATTGCCAGCAAGGTTCCCTCGGAGTCGTCCATGGAGCTTTTGTCGCCACGGCCCGGCCTCGGCCAGATCAAGCCGTACCGGCCAGCCCAGCCGCAGGGCGACGAACGCACCTGGATAGATCTGTCGCTCACGGTCAACCCGTTGGGTCCCAGCCCGAAGGCGCTCAACGCCTACCGGCATGCCGCCGGGCAGATCCATCGCTACCCCGATTCCCGGCAGGAAAGCCTGCGCCGCGCCATCGCGCGCCGTCACGACCTGGACACCGCGCGCATCGTCTGCGCCGACGGCTCGGACGCCATGATCCAGCTTTTCTGCCAAGCTTATGCAGGCCCCGGCGACGAGGTGCTGTGCCATGAGCATGGCTACCAAGGATTCCTGAAGGCGATCCGCGTCACGGGCGCCACCCCGCTCATTGCCAAGGAGCGTGACATGGTGGTCGACGTCGACGCCATGATCGAGCGGGCCGGGGAGAAGACGAAGCTCTGCTTCCTCGCGAACCCGAACAACCCGACCGGCACCTACATTCCGCTGGAAGCGGTGCAGCGCCTGCGCGCCGGTCTGCCGTCCCACGTGCTGCTGGTGCTGGACGCGGCCTACGCCGAATATGTCCGGCGCAATAATTACGACTGCGGAGCGGGGCTGGTGGAAAGCAGCGACAACGTGGCGATGGTGCGCACCTTCTCCAAGATGCACGGGCTGGCCGGCCTGCGCGTCGGCTGGGCATACGGCCCGCCCCCGGTGATCGACGCGATCAACCACGTGCGTGGTGCGTTCAACGTAAGCGTCCCGGCGCAGGCCGCCGCCATCACAGCCATCACCGATCTGGAGCACGAGGAGGCCACCTACGGCCACAACAGCCAGTGGCTGCCCTGGCTGACTCATGAGTTGGAACAGTTGGGTGTCCGCGTGTATCCCAGCGTCTGCAACTTCATCCTGGTGCGCATTCCGCCGGATCCGTCGCTGGGGGTGCATCAGGTGATGGAGCATCTGGAGCATCGCAACATCCTCGTCCGCGCGGCGCTCGATTACGGCCTGCCGGATTGCCTGCGCATCACCGTGGGCTCCGAAGAGGAAAACCGCGCGCTGGTCGGCGCGTTGGCTGAAATCATGGCGTGACGCCCACGAACTGAACGATCAATGAAAATGGGGGCTCCCAGCGGGAGCCCCCAATTGCACGATCCGCGGCTGCCCATCAGCTCTGAGGCTGAGTCCGCTCGGGCGGGGGTGGGCTGTTGCGCCGCTCGTTCATGAAAAGATCGAATTCGGCCTTATCCTTGGCGGCGCGCAGCCGTTCGAGGAAGTCCCGGAACTCCCGCTGCTCGTCCTCCAGCCGGCGGAGGGTTTCCTCGCGGTACTCGTCGAAGGCACGGTTGCCGCTCGACGGATGCGCGTGCCGCCCATAGTGGCGCTCCATTGCCTCTTCCATGCGCTGCATCTTCCGGCGCCAGCGTCCGCCGCCACGGTGTCCCCAGCAATTCATGTTCTTGCTCCACAAGGTGAGGGCGAGGATCGCGAGCCCGATGGGCCACCAGACGATGAACCCGAGGACCATCAATGCAATCCAGCCGGCCCGCATCAGGGCACGGGGCGGGCCGTGCCAATCCCGATAACCGACAGTGTCCATCCGTGCTGCACAGGGCATGGGAGTCTCGCATGTGAATGTTAATAACATTAACATGGATCCGGCTGCCGAAGCCGTCAAGATGGGGGCGTGATCATCTCTAACCTGTGGCGGGGTGGAGCGCGTCGTCGATCTCGCGGGCGCGCACGGCGGCCGGCCGGGAAGCGAGCCGCTCCCAGTAGCGCTCGAAGCTGGGGCGCCGTTCAATCATGTTGAACATCATGGCCCACCCGAGGACGGAGCCGAAATAGACGTCGGCCGCTGTGAACCGGTCGCCCGCCACGTAATCGCTGCCGCCGATGGCGCTCTCCAGCGCGCCGAGCACGTCCCCGAGGCAGCCATAGCCAACCATTCCCCGGCGGTCGTCGGGCACCTCGACGCCGAGCGCGCTGTTGGTCACCATGGCCTCGACCGGGCCCGCGGCGAAGAACATCCAGCGATAGTAGGGGCCTCGCAGACGGTCGCCAGGTGGGGGAGCCAGACCGGCTTCGGGGAAGGCGTCGGCAAGATAGGCGCAGATGGCCCCGGCTTCGGTCACCACGGTGCCGCCATGGCGGATCGCCGGTACCTTGCCCATGGGATTGACCGCGAGATAGTCGGCCGCCTTCATGGTGCTGCCGAAATCGAGGAGTTCGGTGCGGTACGGCCGGCCGACCTCCTCCAGCATCCACCGGACGATCCGGCCGCGCGACATCGGATGGGTGTAGAAGACGAGATCTTCGCTCATGGCCGACTCCTCCGCCGCCACAGCGTACCATCGGCCGGCGGGCCTGGCACGCGGCTTCGTCCAACCGCTCAGCGGGCCGGGATGCCGAGCCCGCTCAGATAAACCAGGACGCCGGCCTCAAGAAGCTCCTCCGCCGACATCGGCAGCGTGCGCCGCGCAGCGTCCCCCCGCCCGAACAGCGCGGCGATGCCGTGCGCCAGCGACCAGATGTGAAGCGCCACCATCAGGGCCGGTGGCCGGCCTCTCGCCGGCACCTCGGCCACCAGCCTCTCGGCGGCCTCGCGGATGACGGAAAAGGCCCGCTCGCCGGCCTGGGCCAGATCGGCGTCGGCTCCATGGGGAATGCTCGCCTCGAACATGGCGGCGTAATACGCCGGCTCGGTCCGGGCGAAATGCAGGTAGGCCTTGCCGATGCGGTCCAGGGCGGCGAGGGACGTCGGGCGCCCGTCGTCCCACGCCGTCCGCAACGCGGCCTCGAATTGCTCGAAGCCGCGGCGCGCGACATCGACGAGCAGGTCGTCGCGGTCGCGGAAGTGGCGGTATGGCGCGGCTGGGCTGACACCGGCGCTTCGCGCCGCCTCCGCGAAGGTGAAGCCGGACGGCCCCTTTGCCGCGATCAGATCGAGCGCGGCGCGGACCAGCGCCTCCTTGAGGTTCCCGTGGTGATAGCCGCGGGGACCGCCGCCATGCTTGGAGCAACTCATGTGAATAGTTCTTACATCACTGGGGAAAGGGCGTCGAGCACACCCGATCAGCGCACCATCGGAACATGCGACGCCGCATTGCGGGGCAGCACACCGTCCGCCCTTGGATCGCGCACGACACGCGAGACGTGGCGGTTCGGCACGAAGCCCATGGACTGATAAAGCGGCAGCGCCTTCGGATGGTCGAAGGTGCAGGTGTTGACCACAAGCTTGCGGGTCCCTCCCGCCCACGCCATGCGGATGCCGCGGTCGAGCAGCCAGGGACCGAGCTTCATCCCGATGAAGTCCGGGATCAGGCCAAAATAGGCCAGATCCGTCGCAGCCGCCTCGCGCCGGTCGATCTCCACATAGCCGGCCGGCGTGCCGGAAACATGCAGCACGTGCACCTCGACGCGCGGGTCGGTCACCACCTCGCCCAGAGCGGCATCGCTTAGACGCCGGCGTTCGTGCCAAAGCCAGGGCTCGCCCACCGTGTTGTAGAGGTAGCGGTAGAAAGACACCGTCGGTGGGTTCGCGCGCACCAGCGCCAGATCGCCGGGCGGCTGGGGCAGGGGATCGTGACCCGGCGGCCGGAGCATCTCCAGGTAGGTGACAGTGACCTCAAGTTCGCCGGGGCGCACGCGGGACGGCGCCTTCGGCCGGGTCGAACTGAATTTCTGAGCCATTTCCGCATTATGGTGAGGGAGGAGCGGGCAGGGTTATCGCCTTTGGCTTCCCTCTCCCCCGCTGGGGAGAGGGTTGGGG
>JAEYOB010000093.1 GCA_023412175.1 Pseudomonadota bacterium
GGCGTAGTGCGTCACGTCGGTGGAGGTGCCGCCCATGTCGAAGCCGATGACCTTGTCGAAGCCGGCCATGCGCGCGGTGCGCACCGCGCCGACCACGCCGCCGGCCGGGCCGGAGAGGATGGCGTCCTTGCCGTGGAAGAAGCGCGCGTCGGTCAGGCCGCCGTTCGACTGCATGAACATCAGGCGCACGCCGTTCAGCTCGCCGGCCACCTGCTGCACGTAGCGGTGCAGGATGGGGGAGAGATAGGCGTCCACCACCGTGGTGTCGCCGCGCCCGACGATCTTCATCAGCGGGCTGACCTCGTGGCTCACCGACACCTGGGTGAAGCCGAGCGAGCGCGCCAGCGCCGCCACCTGCCGCTCGTGGTCGGGGAAGCGGTAGCCGTGCATCAGCACCACCGCGCAGGAACGGAAGCCGTCCCTGTGCGCCTGCTCCAGCGCGAGGCGGACGGTGCGCAGCTCGACCGGGCGCAGCACGGTGCCGTCGGCGCGCAGCCGCTCCGGGACCTCGACGACGCGGTCGTACAGCAACTCGGGCAGGACGATCCGGCGGGCGAAAATGTGCGGGCGCGCCTGATAGCCGATGCGCAGCTGGTCGGCGAACCCTTCGGTGATCAGCAGCAGCGTCTTCTCGCCCTTGCGCTCCAGCAGCGCGTTGGTGGCGACGGTGGTGCCCATCTTCACCGCCTCGACCCGCTCGGCCGGAACCGGTTCGTCCGCGGCGAGGCCCAGCAGGTCGCGGATGCCCTGCACGGCGGCGTCGCGGTAGCGCTCCGGATTCTCGGACAGCAGCTTGTGCGTCAGGACCGCGCCGTCCGGCCGCCGCGCCACGATGTCGGTGAAGGTGCCGCCGCGGTCGATCCAGAACTGCCAACGGCCCGCGCTGCCCATGTCCATACGCTTTCCTCCGGGTATCCGGCACGAAGTGTGGCGATTGGCGGGCGGACGTCAACCCGGCAGCGCACGGCGCGGCAGAACCGCGGCGGAACCGCCCGCGTACGGAAAGGTGGCGGATGGCCTTCGACTAGGGATGTTATTTCCCGGAGGCCGCCGCGTCCGCGCGAGTTCTTGGCGTGGCCGGCGCCGGCAGGGCGGCCAGCAATTGCGAGACGACACCGGCGAAATCGCTCCGCACGCCGTCGGGCAGCGCGTCGATGGGATCGATCAGGCGCGTCATCGGATCGCCGCGCAACGCCTCCATGCCCAGCTCGGTAACCGAGACCTCCTGCCGCCGGCCGTCCTCGGCCGACACCATGCGGGCGAGCAGCCCCTTGCGCACCAGGGCGCGCACCGTGTCGTTGGCGCTGGCCCGGCTCACCCCCTGGTAGCGCGCCAGCGCGACCGCCGTCTTGCTGTCGGTGAGATCGCGCGAGAAGAAGCGCAGCGCCGCCCACTGGGCCGGATTCAGGCCGCCGGTAAAGGCTTCCACGTGGTAGCGCCGGAACAGCGCGTCGAGCAGTTCCGCCGTCGCTCTCGCCGAAGATGCCTTCATCACGCCGTACCGTACGCTCTGCTTATAATTCAAGTTACGATAATGGTTCGCGCACGTTTGTTCAACATATCGGCAACAAAAAGACTCAACCAATGGAATATAAGGGTAGCGTGATGTATGCGGATGCGGTGTAACGCCGCCCAATGCAGCAGTTTGGCGCGGTAATCGGACGCAGCCGGAGGCGGGTCAGGCGGCCCGGTCGGCGCCGGCCCGCTGCCAGCGGTCGAGGATGGCGCCGACGGCCCCCGCCCCGTCCTCCATCGCCTCCAGCCCGATCGAGAACTGGTTGGGCGGCGGCAGGGCGATGGCGATGGCCACCTCGCCGCCGTCCACCTCCATGGTGCCGCCGAAGCGGCGGGCGAGCGCCCGCATGCGCCGGTTGTCGGGCAGGCACAGCATGTGCACCCGCTCGATCCGCCGGTTGCGGGCGATGGTCAGGGCGCGGCGCACCAGCGCGGAGCCCACCCCCTGCTCCTGGAAAGGCTTTTCGACGCTGATCGCCAGCTCGGCATGGTTGGGCCAGATCAGGCGGTCGGTGCACAGCTCGACCGCGCCGCGCAGCTCGCCCTGGTGGAAGCAGCCGACGATGGTCGTCAGCCCCCAGTCGAGTCTTGCGCAATGCCGCTCGACGACGGAATCCGAAACCGTCCCGGTGAACCGCGCGTAGCGGTCGTTCCGATCCAGGCGAAGCAGATGGCCGGGATAGCGGTGGTGCTCCGCCGGCAGCAGTTTGCGGTAGACTGGCATGGGCTCCTGCTCACGTTGTCCATTCGACGACACACGGCCTGGAGCGTTTGCCTCCGATGCGGCCGCGGTCTCCGCCGCGGCTCTTGTTTGGCTGTCGCTTTCGCTGCACTGCAACATAGGATGGCCGCGATCGGTTCCAAGGGCACGGGTGGGCGCGCGGGCGGGATTGCAGCCCCGCGTGTAACGCAAGCGACACAGTTGGCGGGCCAGCGCATGGCCGCTATGCTCCTGCGCCAAGGGGGGCGCCGACATGAGCATCTGGGGAAAGATCCTGGGCAGCGCGGCCGGCTTCGCCATCGGCGGGCCGCTGGGCGCGCTGGTGGGCGCGGTGGCCGGCCACGCGGTGGACCATTTCGGGCGCTGCGGCCCGGACGACGGTTCCGAAGGGAGCGACGGCACCAAATCCATCGCCTTCACCATCGGCGTCATCGTGCTGTCGGCCAAGCTGGCGAAGGTGGACGGCATCGTGCAGCGCGTCGAGGTGGAAGCCTTCAAGCGCGCCTTCGAGGTGCCGCCGGATGAGCTGACCAACGTCGGCCGCGTCTTCAACCTGGCGCGCCGCGATTCGCAGGGGTTCGAGGTGTATGCCCGACAGAGCGCCGGCCTCTTCGAGAAACGCGACCCGGTGCTGGAGGAACTTCTGGAGAGCCTGCTGCGCATCGCCGAGGCGGACGGCGAGGTGCACGAGGCCGAGCTGGGCTACCTGCGCGAGGTCGGCGCGATCTTCGG
>JAEYOB010000102.1 GCA_023412175.1 Pseudomonadota bacterium
ACCGTCTCGAACTCGTGCGCGAAGGCGACGAGGTCGTTGAAGCCGAAGGCGCCGCCGCCGCCCTTGATGGAGTGGACGGCGCGGAAGATGGCGTTCACCTCGTCCGCGTCGAAGGCGCCCGGCGTCAGGTTGAGCAGCCCTGATTCGGCCACCGCGAGCAGTTCGGCGCTCTCGTCGAAATAGGTCTGTTTGAAGCGGCTGAGGTCTTCCACGGGCGCAATCCTCCAAGCGGCGTCAGCCGCAGACCTTCTGGACCACGGAGATCAGCTTGTCCGGGTTGAACGGCTTGACGATCCAGCCGGTGGCGCCGGCCGAACGTCCTTCGGACTTCTTGCTCTCGTCCGACTCGGTGGTCAGCATGAGGATTGGCAGCGTGCGGTGCGCCGGGGCAGCGCGCAGGCGGCGGATCAGCGTCAGCCCGTCCATGACCGGCATGTTCAGGTCGGTGATGACCAGATCGACCTTGTGGGCGGCGATCACGGTCAGCGCCTGCTGGCCGTCGGCGGCCTCCACGACCTCGTAGCCCGCGCCCTTCAGCGTGAACGTCACCATGTCGCGCATCGTGCGGGAATCGTCGACGGTCAGAACCTTCTTCTTCACGACTGGCTCCACTGCTTCAACCATGCGGACAGGCCGAGGTCGTCGCACGCCTCGGCCAGCACCTCGGAGGGCTGGGCGATGATGAGGGATTGCCCGGAGTCCGCGGCATGGCGCGACGCCGCCAGCAGCGCCTGGACGCAGGCGGTGCTGACCCGCTCCACGGCGTCGGCCTGAACCGTCACGTGGTCGGACGTGCCGAGCCCGTGCCGCAGGCTGTCCACCAGCGGCTGCGCCATGGCGAGGTCGAGGTCGCTGGGCAGGCCCAGGCGGACCCGGCCGGCCTCCTCGCTCCATTTGATCAGCGTCACGGCAACCCCCGTTTGGTGCCCAGGCGAACCGTCCGGCGCGCCGCACGCTGCGGTTTGCGGACGGCGGCGCCATACCCGATATTTGAGTGAAACCTGACAGAGTACGGATAAGGATTCGTTAAGGGGGATATGCCGAAGGCAAGGGGCGCCCTTCCTGCGGCGAACCGGCCCGTATCCGATCGGGGACAAGCGCCGGAAGCCGGCTTCAGGCGCCGACGCGTTCCTTCGGGCGGAAGCGCAGCGCGCTCCACGTGCCGTCCACGGCGACGGCGGCGACCGCGTCGAAGCCGAACGGCTCCATGGCCTGCTTCACCATGGCGTCGTCGAGGCCGTCGCGGTGGGCGATCCACAGCACGCCGTCGTACGCCACCTCGCTGACCGCCACGGTGGCGAAGGCGTCCAGCGCGGCGCGGTCCTTGAGGAAGACCATCAACCAGCCGGCCGGCTCGGCGCCGCTTTCGTTGACCTGCACGCCGTCCGGCAGCGGGTCGAACAGCGGCCTGACCGCCTTCGGCACGTTGAGCAGCCGGGCGCGCACGCCGGGCGCCAGCATCAGCTTTTCGGGGAGGGTCTCGGGCATGGGCGGGTCCGCGCGTGGTGTCGCGTGGGCGAGTGTAGCACGAAGGCGCACCGCCGTCCCGGTGGTCCCCGTCCGCGGAAGGCCGTCGCTGCCTTCTTCCCCCTTTAACGCCGCGCCTCTCCGGGCTATGTGAAGGGGCATGAACCCATACGCGCGCCTCCTCACCGAAGCCGGTCCGCTCGCGGCCTTCTTCTTCTCGAACGCCAAGTTCGGCATCATGATCGGCACGGCCGTGTTCATGGTGGCGACGCTGGTCGCGTTGCTGGTCTCCTGGCATTTCGAACGGCGGATCCCGGTGATGCCGGTGGTCGGCGCCGGGTTCGTGCTGCTGTTCGGCGGGCTGACCCTGTGGATGAACGACGAGCTGTTCATCAAGATCAAGCCGACGCTGGTCAACCTGCTGTTCGCCACCGTGCTGTTCGTCGGGCATTTCACGCGCCGCAACGTCATGAAGCACGTTTTGGGCACGGTGCTGAACCTCACCGACGAGGGATGGCGGACGCTGGGGCTGCGCTGGGCGTTCTTCTTCCTGCTGCTGGCCGGCCTGAACGAGGCGGTGTGGCGCACGCTGTCCACCGACGACTGGGTGAACTTCAAGGTGTTCGGCATCATGCCGCTGACCCTGCTGTTCAGCATGCTCCAGGCTCCGTTCATCCTGCGCCACCAGATCACCGACGAGCAGGCCCGCGACAGGGCGGCGGCGCCCTGACGGCCATGGAGCCGTCCGTGGCGAAGAAGTCCTTCCTTTCTCACGGTTAGGCGGCGCATCGCGGTTTGATGGCACGCGGAAATGCTGTAGAACGTGGCCGATCCGCTCGCGCCGCCGCGGCGCCGAAACCTGTACCTCGACAGCATGGGGCGTCCCCCGCCGTGACCTTCAAGGACGAGATCAAGGCCGCCGACAGCAAGGCCGCCCACAGCAAGGCCGATAGCGCGACGACGTCGGACAACGACGACATTACCCGGCTTCTGCGCGCCCTCAACGACGATCTCCGGGCCGACCCGCGGGCCATCCCGGCCGATCCGTCCGATGAGGACGAGGAGGACGGGGAGGCCGGCGGTGCCCGTCACTTCCCGCTCGGCAAGATCGCGCTGGCGTTGCTGGCAGCCGGCGTCGTCGGTGTCGGTGTGGCGATGTTCGGCGGCTCGGATGCCGACGCGCCGACCCCGACCCAGACCGCGGCGGTGGCGCCTGTCGGCCAGGGCAGCCCATCCAGCGACGGCCCGCTGCCGCTGACGCTGAATCCCAGGCCGGCCGGCACCGACCAGCCCGAATCGCTGATTGCCCGCGCGCCCGCTCCGGCTCCCGCAGCGG
>JAEYOB010000127.1 GCA_023412175.1 Pseudomonadota bacterium
CCGGCGGCGCCCCCCTCGCCCACCGGGGGGCCGCCGCACAGAGGGGCCGCCGGCACGCCGCAATTTGGCGGAAATTGCTTCGGCAGCCTCGCCGCATTCCAGTGTATGAAGATACATTCGCCCGCGAACGGACTGCGGGGCATATCCGGTCAGGGCATGAGCATCAGCGCGAACACAGGCAGTGCGGCGGCAAAGGCGGCGGACCAGCAGGAAAGGCTCGCCCGCATGCGGGAGTCGCTGCGCAACCACCTCCTGCATCTGGCCGGCAAGGGCGGCAAACGCCTCAACCTGATGATGTCGAACTTCTCTTACGTGATCTTGGAGAACTTCGACTTCTCGCGCAGCGCCATGGTGGCCTGCAACTTCTCCTACTCGAACCTGGAAGGCGCGCGGTTCCACGGCGCCGACCTCACCAACAGCCTGTTCATCCGCACCAACCTGATGCGCGCCGACTTCTCGGGCGCGACGCTGAACGGCGTGCGCTTCCACTACGCCGACGCGCAGGAGGCGACGCTCGACGACACGCGGATGAAGCAGGGTTCGATGATGGTCTACCGCGACGACCTCACCTCCGCCAACGGCAGAAAGCGCGAGCAGACGCTGGTGCAGGAGACCGACCTGTCCAACTCTAACTTCGCCGGCGCGTCGCTGCGCGGGGCGGACATGAGCGGCTGCCGGATCCGCAACGCCAACCTCCAGGGCGCCGACCTCACCGGCGCCGATCTCAAGGGTGCCGACCTGTCGGGCTCCACCCTGACCGGCGCCGTGCTGACCGACGCCGTGCTGGCCGACGTGACGGTGGAGAACACCATTTTCGACGTCACGCCGGAGACCATCGGCGCCCTCCAGCTCAACGAGGGCTTCCGCCGCTACCTAGACGTCCGCGCCGAGGCCAAGCGGGCCGCCGAGCTGCACCGCGCCTGGGTGGACAGCGGCGGCGCCGACGGGGAGCGCGCCGATTTCGCCGGGCGCAACCTGCGCGGCATAGACCTGTCGGGACTGATGCTGGCGACGGTGTCCTTCGCCGGGTCCGACCTCAGCGGCGCCAGACTGACCAAGGCGGTGCTGGCGGCGGCCGATTTCAGCGGCGCCACCATCCAGTACGCCGACCTCGCCGGCGCCGATATCCGGGGCGCCAACTTCAGCGATGCACAGGTGCAGTTCTCCAGCTTCAAGGACGCCGACGCCATGCCGCTGACGCTGCGCAACGGCGGCACGCTGCCGACCCGCTTCGACAGCGCCAACGTGCGCAACTGCGACCTGCGCGCCCCGGCGCTGACCTCCGAGGCGCTGGCCGCCGCCAAAATCGCCGACTGCGAGTTCCTGTCGATCTGAGCCCCTGGGGAAGGGCGGCGGGCAGCTACTGCGCGGTGCCGCCCGGCGTGGCACCCATCATGCCACCGCCCATCTGGCCGCCGGTGGTGCGGCCCATGGTGCCCATGCTGCTCTGCGATTGGTAGTCGGGCAGGCCGGCGACCTGCTCGGGATCGAGCATGAGCCGGATGCGGTTGCCGCGGCGGTCCACCTCGGCGGTGTCGAGCACCACCTGGCGCTGGCTGCCGCGCAACGCGACCACCAGCTTTTGCCGCCCGTCGTCACCCGTCACCACATCGCGGATGGTGCCCACGGCGCCGCCCTGGTAGCGGTGCACGACGGTCTTGCCGATCAGGCTGCGCGCCGGGCCGAGGTCGCCGGCTTCGGCTTCGCGGGACGGATTGGTCCTGCCGCTGCCGGAACTCATGGAATCGCGAGCCTGGGACTGCATCTGGGCCTGGGCCGGCGCGGCCGCCAGCAGCAGCGCCGGCAGGGCAAGCGTGAGAAGCGTGCGCATTGGGGAATCCTCCTCTTTGCAAGGGTCGACGCTGCTACGACACGCGGCGGGGCGGTTTGTTTCCGATGGTCTGCCGCGCGTGCAACGCAACCGTGCGTCCGGTGTTGAGGGGCAGACCGCCACGCCTCAGCCGACCAGCAGCGACTGCCCGCCATCGATCCACACCGGCGTGCCGGTGATGTGCTTTGAACGCCCGGACGCCAGGAACAGCACCAGTTCGGCCACGTCGAGGCTGCTGCCGGCCTTGTCGTCGGTCAACGGGATGGTGCCATCCGGGTACTCGACCGGCTCCTTCGCCGCCTCGACATTGCGGGCCTGGGTGTTCTCCTGAATCGCCGTATCGATCCGGCCGGGGCAGACCACGTTGACCCGGATGCGGTGCTTGGCCAGTTCCAGCGCGGCCATCTGCGCCATCGCCACCTGCCCCGCCTTGCTGCAGGAATAGGCGGTGGCGCCGGCGTTGCTGAAGACGCGCGTGCCGTTGATCGACGAGGTGATGATGATCGACCCGCCGCCCGCCTTCTTCAGGTGCGGCACCGTGTGGTGCAGCGTCAGGAAGGTGCCGCGGAGGTTGGTGTTGATGGTGCGGTCCCATTCCTCCGGCGTCAGCTCGTCGATGGGCGCCCAGACGCCGTTGATGCCGGCGTTGGCGAACACGATGTCGAGCCTCCCGAACTGCCGGACAAGCTGCCCGACGGCACGCTCCATGGCCGCAGCGTCGGCGATGTCGGCGGTCAGCGGGATGGCCGTGCCGCCCATGCCGCCGATCTCGCGCGCCGCCTCGACAATCTCCGTCTCGGTGCGGCTGAGCACGCCGACCGATGCACCCGCCTGCGCCATGCGCACCGCCGCTGCCCGCCCGATGCCCGACCCGGCGCCGGTGACCAGCGCGACCTTGCCCCGCAACTCTCCCTGCAAATCCATGGACCCGATCCGTTGTGAAATGACATCCTCTCCCGCAACCACGCCAATGCCCGCCGGTTCCGGAAAGGCCCGCCCATGACCGCCATGCGCACCGCAGCCCTGGAAGCACCCGACCGCGTCGCCGCACAGCTGGCGGCCAACGGGCCGCGCCTGGAGCGGCGGGCGGAACGCTTGCGGACCCGGCCGCCGGCCTTCGCCATGACAGTGGCGCGCGGCAGCTCGGACCACGCCGCGGGCTACGCGCGCTACCTGTTCGAGACGGCATTGGGGCTGATAACGGCGTCCGCAGCGCCGTCGGTCGTCACCTGCTACGGGGCGGAACTGCGGGTCGCGGACGCGCTGGTGCTCGCCGTCTCGCAGTCGGGGGAGAGTCCAGACCTGCTGGCGACGCTGGAAGCGGCACGGCGGGGCGGTGCGCAGACCGTGGCGCTGGTCAACGCCGAGGCGTCGCCGCTCGCCCGCGCGGCGGAGCATGTGCTGCCGCTGATGGCGTGGCCGGAGACGGGGATCGCCGCGACCAAGAGCTTCATCGCCAGCCTGTCCGCCATGGCGGCGCTGGTGGCCGCATGGACGCGGGACGCGGCGCTGGCGGCGGCGCTGGAC
>JAEYOB010000170.1 GCA_023412175.1 Pseudomonadota bacterium
GCTGAAGAGTGTCGAGGCCCGCAAGCTCGACGTCCTCGCGGCGGAGTTGAAGCACGCCTACGCCGAACCGGGTCGCGCCTTCGAGAAGCAGAAGGAAAGCCGCAGCCTGACTGGCCCCGTCGCCCTGTTCGACACGGTGATGGAGCTTGGCCGCCGCGGCGTGACGATCCAACGCTACAAGGGCCTGGGCGAAATGAACCCCGACCAGCTGTGGGAAACCACGCTGGATCCGACAAAGCGCTCGCTGCTCCAGGTGCGGGTCAACCACGCCGATCAGGCGGAGGAGGTCTTCTCCACCCTGATGGGCGACGTGGTCGAGCCGCGGCGCGAGTTCATCCAGGAAAACGCGCTGAAGGTGGCGAACCTGGACGTGTGACGCAGATGATGGACAATCTGCCCGCCCAGCTGGCGGCGGTGCGCGAGGCTATCGAGCGTGCCGGCGCCGAGCTGCGCTTCCGGCCGCCTCGACTTCAATCCAATCGAGATGGCTTTCTCCAAGCTCAAGGCATTCCTGAAGAAGGGCACGGTGCGGACAAAGGAAGCGAGCCATCCAACTGGGCATCGACGCAATCACGCCGGTGGAATGCGTAAACTTCTTCTCGGCCGCCGGCTATGACCGTGATTGAGAGGAAAATCCTCTGGCTCAGGGTTGTGTTGTCATGCCTCATTGACCCTAAGACGTCGGCAGGACGGCTCCGCCCGTCCGCGACGTCGACTGAACCAGCACGTCCCTGACGACGTCGAGGAATGCCCGGAGTGCCGGCGGCACGGCGCGATACCCGGGGTAGTAAACCGCCAACCTCTCCGGCTCGTGCATCCAGACGGGCGGCACGGTTCGCAACCGGCTCTCCGCGAAGGCGGCTTCGGCAGCCCAACTCGCCACATACGCGATTCCCAAGCCCTGCGCGGCCGCGTCCACCATCAGCTCCTCATCGTCGAGTGATCTGTCCCCTCCAATCCGGGGACAGATCAACTCTGGGCGGACATCCATCTCTGTTCTCGGTGCGCTCGACCTAAGTGGTGCATCCGCTAAATCAGGGCGACATTTGGGACGGTAACGATTCCGAAGCGGCGTGGCGTGCGATGCCGGCGACGACGCCCCCAAATGAACGGGTGCTTGTGGGCGTTCCAATAGTCGGTGGCGCGCGCGACGGCTTTCTCGATCTCGGCCCAGGCGCCGAACCGCCTTCCCTTCAGCGCTAATGAGCGCAGCACTTTCCACCACGGCTCGATGAGGTTGAGGTAGGCGGCGTACTTGGGTTGGAAGACGAACTCCCAGCGCGGATGGGCAAGGTTGAACAACAACACGTCCATGGCACTGTGGGTGTTGAGGTTGTCCACCACGGCGTAGACGCGCGCGGCGGCGGGATCAACCCAGCCCTCGAGCTGACACAGGAAGTCGATCCAGTTGGCTGTGGTCCGGCCTTCATAGGTGGCCGTGAAGGCGTCCCCGGTTGCCGGCCGCAGGGCGCCAAAGACGTAGCCGGCGATGTCGCGCCGGCCATAGTCAATCTCCTGGTGGGCGCGCTCGGCCCTTGGCCCGGCGGGCTTGACCAGCCGCCGTCCCGGATAGCTCTTGCTCGCCTGCGGTCCCATCTCGTCCAGGCAGATTACGACGCTGCCGGCGGGTGGGGCCGTGTAGAGGGTTTCGATCGTCCCCTTTTTTGGGCGAAGGCGGGATCGACCCGCTCGCCGAACCAGGTCTCCTCGTGGCGCCACTTGAGCCCTTCGTCGAGCAGGATCTCACTGATCCGGCTGCGCCGCATGCCGAGGCCGCGCTCGCTGAGATAGGCGACCAGGCGGTCCAAGGTCCAGCAGGCGAACGGCAGGTCCAACTCGGCCGGGCGCGTCAAGGCGAGGCGGATCACCATGCTGCGCTCCTGCGGCGAGTAGGTCGCTGGCCGCCCGGGGCGCATCGCCTCCTCCAGCCCCAGGAGGCCGCGCTCGTTGAAGCGCTTGAGCCAGAAGCGCACCGTGTCGCCGTACAGCCCCATGGACCCGGCGATCTGCGGCGGCGACAGCCCGTCCAAGGCATGCAGGACAATCTGTGCGCGGCGTACCAGTCCCGCCCCGCGCGTACGCGAGCGCGACAGCTGCGCCAGTTGCTCCCTCTCCTCAGCGCTCACAGCGCGCACGCGGATGGTCATGGGTGGGGTCCTTGGCCAGAGGCATGAACCCTCAACCTTCCGCAGCCGCCAAAATCCCGCTCAACTTGGCGGATGCACCATTTAGCGTTGTTTACCGAACAAAAATCGCGATGTCCTCTATGCCGGCTGTCCGATCACGTTGCGCATGGCGTGGAGGCGGGCCGTCAGCTCGGGATTACCGATGCTCGCCAAGCGGTCAAACGCCGGCTCGATCACCTGCGTCAGAAGGGAGGAACGTCCCGCTTCGGGCACGCGGGCAATCTGTTCGGTCAGGTCGCGCATGCCCTCCGCCTCGTCAATCGGCAACCCGTACAGCACTCCCCCCAGGCTCTGCGCCAACGGCAGGATCGGATTGCGGACACCCGCAGCGATCAGGCATTTCGCCATCAGGTAGGCGGTGCGGTAACGGGCTGCAATGATAAGCCGGTAGGTGACGTAGACCCGGTTTCCCTCGTCGAGCGACAGATCCTGGATAGTTGCGAGGATCTCCTCCGGGCTGGCGCTGGCGTCGAGCTGCGCCAACCTTTCGATGATCGCATTCACGTCCACGCCGGGGTCGGCGGGCTTCGCCCAGCGAACGGTCTCCGGCGGATAGACGTCCGAGTTGTTGAGGATGACCTGCTTGAGCCGCGCTTCCAGATTCGGCTTGCTTTCCTTCTCGAACAGCCCGTCGCTCTTGGCATAGTAGTGGAACAGCTGGCGCGGCAACGGCACGCCCAGATAGCCGAGTGACGCCCCCGAGACCCAGAGGTTCCAGTCGTCAGCCCCCTTGACATTGTCCACGTAGCCCCCGCTCTCCTCCCACATCTCGCGCCGGTAGATCGCGCAGCAGGGGATGAAGTTGGCGAGGATCAGGCGGTGAATGTCGTAGGCGTTTGCGGGGATCGGACGCGGATTGTCGCCGAAGATGTCCATGCCTGGATAGACGATGCCCGCCTCCGGGTGCTTCTGCAGCAGCCGGACGCCCTCCTCCACATAAGACCGCTCGATCCAGTCGTCGGGGTCCAGATACATGATCAGCTCGCCGCGCGACACGGCGACCGCCTCGTTGTGTGGGAAGCACGGGTTGCCAGAGTTGCTCTCCCGGTAGATTACCGTGCAGCGGTCCTCATATGCCTTCAGGACCTCCCGGCTGTCGTCGGTCGAGGCGTCGTCTACGACGATGATCTCGATGTGCGGCCAGGTCTGCGCCAGGATTGAGCCCAGGGCCTTGTCCAGGTAGCGGCCGTAGTTGTAGTTGGCGACGATCACCGACACCAACGGCCGGCGGCTCAGCGGCCTCTGCCCCATCAGCCGCGCCACGGCTTCCTTGATCGGAGCGTCCGGCTGGCGCTTGACCGCATAGGCCGGGTTGTAGGCCAAGCGCTCCTTGTCTAACACGGTGCCCCGGTCATCGCCGATGTAGGGCACGAACTCATCGGGGCCGACCTGCTGGAGATAGGTTTGATCGATGCCGTCGCACACCTTGAGCGCCGAGCAGGATCCGCACTGGGGTGCGAACACCTTGGCCAGTCGCCCCTCGGATCCGCGGCCGACCAGCTTCCCGTCGTCCATGTTGTAGAGCAGCTGTGAACCGGGGGATGGCTCGCCCGGTTTCATGGGAAGCCACTGCCCTTCCTGAGCCCCGGCGGCCGGGCCGAAGTGCCGGACGGTGTTGGCCCACTCGTGGGGGTCGTAGCGCACGCCGACGATGCCGACGACATTCTTCTCCACGCCGGCCATGGTGCACAGCGGCGCATAGCGGATGTTGACGGCCACCCCACCCTCGTCCTCCAGGATGGACACGGCCTCGCGCAGGCTGGCCGCGATGTCTGTGTACTTCGCCCGCACCTCCGAGGCCTTGCCATCGGCCCAGCCATAGTAGGCGTTCATCACCACGAAATTGGAGACGTAGACGTTCTTCTCCAGGATCGAGCGGGCGAGGTCGGGTAGCAGTTGGTAGTTCTGGCCGACGCAGGTGGTGTTGGTGCCGAACGCGAAGCCGAGGCGGCCGAGCTCGTTCATCGCGTCGTGCATCTTCGACAGCTGTCCGCCCGTAAGGCGCTTGAACAGCTCGGCGTCGGACGTGTGGTAGGAGAACAGCATGTCGGTCAGCCCGGCGTCGAGCAGCCGTTCGAGCAGCCCCTTGGTCCCAAGAAACTGGCCCAGCGTGATCATTCGGGACGACAGTCCGCGATCGGTGGCGTGGCGCACAATGTCCACGATGCCAGGGAACAGGCTCGGTTCGCCGCCGGTGATGTCGAAGCCAAGAAAGCCGTTGTCTGCCATCGCGTCGATCTGCGCGATCAGCTGGCCGGTGTCCTTCCAGTCAGCGCGCCGCATACCGGCGAATTTCTTGATCGGGGCGTTCCCGTCCGGGAGGTAGGCATAATAACACCATTCGCACGAGTGCGTGCACTTCAGGCCGACGTCGACGACGCCCCACCGGGAAATCTGACCGGGCGGGTGGAAGTAATATTTCCGAGAGGGCATGAGCCGTCCTTTTTGCTTTCAAGAAGCGGATGTCAGCCGCTGTCGAGGCGCATGCCCGGAGCGTACTTTTGTGCCCGTCCAGGGTAAGCCAAAAGAGCGGTAACGTCAATTTTTCGGGCTGTCATAAAATAGTGGCGGGATGCTTCGGAAACGGCGAGTGCTCGTGTCGCTCTTTCCGCACCGGCGCGCTTCAGAAATTCTCCAGGCCCAACTGGATTCCGACCGATGCCAGCAGAGCTTGACGGGCTAGTCGGGTCTCCATATTTGGCGCGGGGTGTTTCTTGTACAGGTCAAGCATGACGGGACCGACCAGATCTTCGCGCGTGTTGCCGCGCCGCAGGTTTTCCGGGGCGTTGGGCGGGGTCTTGTGGATGACGACCGAGTTGACCGGCACGTGGATCGGCGCCCGCCCATTCAGGCAGGCGAGCAGGAAGTCCCAATCCTCGTAGATGCGCAGGTCAGCGGTGTGCCGGACGTCGGCGACCACGTCCTGACGGTAGACGACGCAGCTGTTCGGAATCCGGTTCAGGACATAGATGCTGTCGCGGTCAACCCCGGCAGTCGAGAAACCCTGCATCGACTGGGGGGCCGGCGGATTCGTGGTGCGGTCCTCGTAGCAGATCTTGAAGTCGCAGAAGACCAACTCCGGCACGGCATCGCCGATATGGCGGGCCAGCGATTCAAGGTGATCCGGCTCGAAGGTGTCGTCGTCGTCCAGGAACATCACATAGGGTGACGCCGCCAGCGCCAACCCCATATTGCGGCTCTCGGCCGGACCGGGCACGCCACTGCGGATCGTGTAGATGTAGCGCCCCTCCAGCGCTGCCAACTCCTGGTACGGCGGGATGTAGAGCGCCGAGTCCGACACGACGATAACGGTGAAATTCTTATAGGTCTGCGCGATCAGCGAACGCAGGGTCCGGCTCAGCAGCAGTGGGCGCTCATGGGTCGGAACGATGACCGTAAACACACGCAACCTCCATCAACGCCACGCGCGCAGCCCGTGCCGCCGAAGGGGAGGCGCATCGATCAACGGCTTACTCTGGCGGGCGCATGTTTGCAATGGCGGCGATGCGCTGGCTTTTGGAAGTTTTGTGTAACCAAGCAGGGGTTGAGTTGGTGGCGCCTAACAGCGCTGCGATAGGCGCAATCTCTCGCGGGCAAGGTCGCGGCGCAAGACAGGCGATGTGGGGGAGCTGCTCGCCCTTCAGGGTTTGATAGGCGGTTTGTCACATATTGGTTTAGGCTCAAGAGAGTTTATCATTATTTTCTTCACTAATGATTATCATTCGGATTTCGGTGACTTGCTAAATCTCTGAGTTCTCCGTTATCACTTTTTGATTGTCTGACAAGGCGGTTGATGGTTTCCATCAAACAGCGCCTTCTGGTTCAAGCCCGGCGGCACGGATCGGTGTTCTTCTTCGACCCGTCCGGGGGAGGCCGCTGGCTGATGCGGCTTCTCCCGGGCGGTCGGGAGAAAGTACCCCCTATTTCTCGTAGGCGCTCATTGTCACCAGCGCCTGTGCCAGCTTGAAGAACTTGTTGCTGGCCATGTCCTCTATGGTGCGGATGCCGAAAGCGGCCTTCAAGGCTTCAGCGTCCTTCTCCGAAACGCCCTGAAGCGCCGACGGCGGGAGCTTCAAGACGTCACGGAAGGGCTTGTTTTCGTGTGCCTTGTCGAGAACCTCCCCAAGAACGATGTTGCTCATGACCGGTTACTCCCCTTTGCGTTGGAGTGCAGACGCATGTCTACGGCGGGCATTCATGCAAGCCGCGGGAATTGATGTGCAGTTGCATGGGGGAGTGAGCAACCCTCGCCTCTAGTATGGTTCCGCGCAAATCAGCACAGGCCGCGCCCATCGGCATCGCCCCGGCGGCGGCGTCCGCATCGGGGCGGGCAGGGGCGCGGCTGCTCCGGTCAAAGGCTGGTCAGAT
>JAEYOB010000218.1 GCA_023412175.1 Pseudomonadota bacterium
CCGGTGAGCGCCCCGGACGATGCGGGCGGGCCGCGCTTCCGCCTGCCCGGCAGCACGCAAACGCCCGTGCCGTATCTGGCCTATGCCGAGGTGTCGGCACTTGGCCGCGCCGTGGCGTCGGCACTGACGCCGCGCGAGGTGTGGCTTGATCAGGTGTTCGTGGCGCACCAGGCGGTGCTGCTGCGCACCATGGCGCAGGACGGGCGTGGCGTCGCCTGGATGCCGCACACGCTGGTGCGCGACGACCTGGAGCGCGGTGCCCTGGCCCCGGCCGGCGACACGGCCTGGGATGTCCCCGTCGAGGTTCACCTGTTCCGCCCCCGCAGCCGCATGAGCCCGGCCGCGGAGACGTTCTGGGCGATGGTTGCCTGACGCACGCCACGGCGCCGCACACCTCACTCCATCAGGATGTCGGTCGCCTTGTGACCGGGCGGAACGGTGTCGATCAGGAAGACGTCGCCCTCCGAATTGGCCATGCGCAGCGGCAGGATTTCACGGTAGTCGGCCGAGTTGTACCAACGATGGGCGCTGCTCCGGTCCGGGAACTCGATCATGATGAAGTCTCCCGACCAGCGTCCTTCGAGCGTTTCCGCTTCGCCTCCATGCACGAGATAGCGGCCCCCGAAAGGCTCCAATGTGGCGTCGATCCGCCGAAGATACTCGGCGATGGCAGGTCCCATGGTGACATTGCGCAGGTGAGCGACGGCCAACGTGGGCATGAAACATCTCCTTTGGGCGGAAAGGGCACCAAGCCGGTGCCTTGGAGGGGCGTTGGGACTGGTCAGGCGGCCGTGGCCCGGCGGACGCACAGGTATTCGACCTCGGCGAACGCCAGCACCACCAGGGCCATGGCCAGGACGAAGGCGACGCCCGGGCCGGTCGGCGCGATCCAGCCGGCCAGCAGCAGCGTTGCGCTTTCCACCGCCCATACGGCGTTGGCGGCGATCACCGCCCAGACCGCGATGCGGGGCAGCGTGGTTCGGCGGGCAAGCACGAACACGGCCGCGGCAAACGGCAGCAGCACGATCCCGGCGCCGGTAAGCAGGATCGAAGGCAGCCCCAGCGGGCCGGAAAGGGCATCGGCGCCGAGCAGCATCAGCAGACCGGCCATGGCGCTCGATGCGGCGTCGGCCAGCAGGACGTTGCGCAGCCACGGGGTGACCTGGATTGTCGTCATGGGACGCTCCTTTGTGCGGGGAAACGGGTGTTGTGCGGCAAGGATGACCCCGGACCGGAACCGAAGCGATTACGTCAGGGGTAATGGAGCGCCGCCGGCAGCTCGATTATCCTTCGCTCATGACGATGACCACCGACAGCCCGTCCGTAGGCGATCTGCTGCGCACATGGCGCCAGCGCCGGCGGTTCAGCCAACTCGACCTCGCCTGCGAGGCCGACATCTCGACCCGGCACCTGAGTTTCCTGGAAACCGGGCGCGCGCGGCCGAGCCGGGAGATGATCCTGCACCTGGCGGAGCGGTTGGACGTCCCGCTGCGGGAGCGCAACGCGCTCCTGGTAGCAGCCGGTTTCGCTCCCGTCTTCCCGCAACGGCCGCTTGCCGATCCGGCGCTGACCGCGGCGCGCAAGGCGATCGACCTGATTCTCGCCGGACACGAGCCCTACCCGGCCTTGGCGGTGGATCGTCGCTGGAATCTGGTTGCGGCCAACCGGGCGACCGAACGCCTGATGGCCGGGTCAGACCCTTCACTTCTGCAGCCGCCGATCAACGTTCTGCGCCTCAGCCTGCACCCCGCCGGGCTGGCGCCGCGTATCGCCAATCTGGCGGAATGGCGGGCGCACCTGCTGGCGAGGCTCGACCGTCAGGTCGATATCACCGCCGACCCCGCGCTGATCGAGCTTCTGGAGGAATTGAAGGGCTATCCGGTGCCCGCAGCCGCGCAGCCGCACCAGGACTATGGTGGCGTGCTGGTGCCGCTTCAATTGACCGTGGAGGGCCGCGTGCTGTCCTTCTTCAGCACCACCACGGTGTTCGGCACTCCGGTGGACGTCACGCTCTCCGAACTCGCGCTGGAGGCCTTCTACCCCGCGGACCCGGCGACCGCCGAGGCGTTGCTCGCGCTGGCCGCCGGCTGAAAGGACGGCCGCTAGATCACCGCGGCGATCGCCTCGCCCAGTTCCCGCGTGTTCGCCTTGCCGCCCATGTCCGGGGTACGGACATCGGCCTCGGCCAGCACGCGCTCGATGGCGGAGACGATGGCCGCGCCGGCGTCCGGCCGCCCGAGGTGGTCGAGCATCATGGCGCCCGACCAGATCTGCCCGATCGGATTGGCGATCCCCTTGCCGGCGATATCAGGGGCCGAGCCGTGCACCGGCTCGAACATCGAGGGGAACTGGCGCTCCGGGTTGAGGTTGGCGGACGGCGCGATGGCGATGGTGCCGGTGCAAGCCGGCCCAAGGTCGGACAGGATGTCGCCGAACAGGTTGGAGCCCACCACCACGTCGAACCAGTGCGGGTTGCGAACGAAATGCGCCGCCAGGATGTCGATGTGGAACTGGTCGGTCTTCACCTCGGGATAGGCGCCCTTCATGGCGGCGAAGCGCTCGTCCCAATAGGGCATTGTGTGGATGATGCCGTTCGACTTGGTGGCCGAGGTCAAGTGCCTCTTCGGCCGCGCCTGCGCCAGTTCGAAGGCGTAGCGAAGGATGCGGTCCACGCCCTTGCGGGTGAACATGGTCTCCTGCACGACGACCTCCTCGTCGGTCCCGCCGTAGAGGCGCCCACCGATCTCGGAGTATTCGCCCTCGTTGTTCTCGCGCACGATCATCATGTCGATATCGCCCGGCACACGGCCGGCCAGCGGACACGGCACGCCCTTGAACAGGCGGACCGGGCGCAGGTTGACGTACTGCCGGAACTCGCGGCGCAGCGGGATCAGCAGGCCCCACAGGGACACATGGTCCGGCACGCCGGGGAAGCCGACCGCGCCCAGGAAGATGGCGTCGTGGTTGCGGATGCTGGCGATGCCGTCCTCCGGCATCATGCGGCCGGTCTTGTGGAAGCGCTCGCACGACCAGTCCAGGTGATCCCACTGGAACTCGATGCCGAACTTGCGGCCGGCGGCCTCCAGCACGCGGATGCCCTCGGGTACCACCTCATGCCCGATGCCGTCGCCGGGTATGACGGCAATGCGATAGCGCTCCATGGGGTTCTCCTCCTATTCTTGCGGCCCGTTCTTGCAGTGCCGATACCGAGCGTACCGGCAAGGGGATGAAACCGCGAATGCGCAATGGACATGCCGCCATACCGGCCAAGCATCGGATCGGAACAGTGGCGTGAACGGCCTCGACCCGCTGCTCGTCGGCTATGCGCTGGCCGTCTTCACGCTGGCCGGCGTGGTCAAGGGGGCGGCCGGATTCGGCTTCCCGATGGTGTCCGTGCCGCTGCTGGCGCAGGTGATGCCGGTGCCGACGGCCATTGCCTGGGCGCTGGTGCCGACCTTTGGCGCCAACCTCGTGCAGATGATCGAGACGCGCGCCCATGCCGGGGTGCTGCGGACCATCTGGCCGCTGCTGGCGGTGCTCTACCCGGTGATGGCGGCAACGGTGCGTATGATACCGTCCATGGACCCACGCGTGCTTTACCTGCTGGTCGGCGCCCTGATCGAGGTGGCGGCGATCATGCAGTTCCTCGGCCGCATTCCGCGCGTGGAGGGACGCGCCCGCCTACCGCTTCTGCTGGCGGGAGGAGCGGTGACCGGCGTGCTGGGCGGCATGACCTCGTTCTTCGGCTTCCCCGCGCTCCAGGCGTTCCTGGCGATCGGACTGACGGCGCGCGAGTTCGTGTTCGCCGCCAGCGTCCTGTTCCTGGCGGGCACCGTGGTGCTGGGCGCCGGGTTGTCGCACCTGGGGATCCTCGGGCTGGACGATCTTCTGGTGTCGGCGCTGGGCATCCCCACCATGATGCTGGGGCTCGCCGTCGGCCAGCGTATCCGCAACCGCGCCTCGCCGACGCTGTTCCGCAACCTCGTGCTCGGCACGTTGTTCGTGGTCGGCATCAGCATGATCGCAAAGGGGCTCGCCTAACGGCCGCCCCGAAAAATTGGTCAGGCCATCGGACTGTTTGACAATCCAACATACGTGCACTAACCTTCCGGCAAAACCAAGCCAAGGGGAGGAACAGCCATGCACGACGGCAGTGGGCGGCGGACGGTGTTGGCGGGGCTTGCGATGGCGGGCGCCCTGGCGGCGCTGCCGGCGGGGGCGCAGGTTCCGGCCTTCCCCAAGGATCCGGTGACCATCAACGTCATCGACGTGGCCGGCAATCTGGCGCTGACGCAGAAGGCCATCGAGAACTACCGCAAGGCCAACCCGAACCGCGTCGCCCGCTTCACCTTCACCAAGGCCCCGGCGCCCGAGCTGGCCGGCAAGATCAAGGCACAGCAGAACGCCGGCCGCGTGGACATCGACCTCGTGCTGACCGGCACCGACGGCCTCGCCGCGGGAATCGAACAGGGGTTGTGGACACCGCTGCTGCCGGCCTATGCCGAGAAGTTCCCGAGCCTGGAGGCGAACTACCTGCCCGCCGCGGCGAAGATGCAGACGCTGGCGGCCAGCCAGGGCATCGTCGTCACCTACTACCCCTCCGGCCCACTGCTTGAGTACGCGCCGGAACGCGTCAAGACCCCGCCGAAATCGGCCGAGGAACTGTTGACGTACTGCAAGGCCAACCCCGGCAAGTTCATGTACGCCCGGCCGGCCAACTCCGGCCCCGGCCGTACCTTCCTGATGGGCCTGCCCTATCTGCTGGGCGACAAGGACCCGAAGGACCCGGTGAACGGCTGGGAGAAGACCTGGGCCTACCTGAAGGACCTGAATTCCTGCATCGAGTACTATCCGTCCGGTACCACCGCGACCATGAAGGAGTTGGGCGAGGGCTCGCGCGACGTGATCGCCACGACGACGGGCTGGGACATCAACCCGCGCGTGCTGGGCACCGTGCCGAAGTCGGCGCAGGTGACGACGCTGAACGGCTTCCACTGGGTGGCGGACGCCCACTACATGGTGGTGCCGAAGGGCTTGGCGCCGGAGCGGCTGGCGGTGGTCCTCGACCTCATGGCCTTCCTCCTGAAGCCGGAGCAGCAGGCCTACGCCTACGACGAGGGCTATTTCTACCCCGGCCCGGCGGTGAAGGACGTGACGCTCGCCATGGCCCCGCCGGAGAGTCAGGCGGCGATCAAGGAGTTCGGCCGGCCGGAATACGAGCAGTTGATCGCCGGCAACCCCATCGAGCTGCCGCTCGACGCCAAGGGCCTGGTTGACGCCTTCCGGCTCTGGGATGAGCGCGTCGGCGCAGCGAAGACGAAGTGAGAGGCGCCTGACATGGCACGGGCGGGAGACCATTTCGGCGAGATCCGGCTGGAAAGGGTCAGCCGGGGCTTCGACGGCGTCATGGCGCTGCAGGACCTCGACCTGACCATCCGGCGCGGCGAGTTCATTGCGTTGCTCGGCCCCTCCGGCTGCGGCAAGTCGACGGCGCTCAACTGCCTCGCCGGCCTGCTGTCGCTCACCGCGGGCAGCATCTGGCTGGACGACCGCCGCATCGACGAACTGCCGCCCGAGCGCCGCGGCTTCGGCATGGTGTTCCAGAACTACGCGCTGTTCCCGCACATGACCGTGCGGCGGAACATCGGCTTCGGGCTCGCCATGCGGGGCGTGCCCAAGGCCGAAGCCGAGCCGCGCATCGACGCCGCGGTGCGGCTGGTGCAACTGGAGGCGCACGTGGACAAGCTGCCCGGCCAGCTCTCGGGCGGCCAGCAGCAGCGCGTCGCCATCGCGCGCGCCATCGTCGTGCAACCCCCGCTGGTTCTGATGGACGAGCCGCTATCCAACCTCGACGCCCGGCTGCGGCTGGACATGCGGCACGAGATCCGCCGCATCCACAACGAACTGGGCCGCTCCACCGTCTACGTCACGCACGACCAGGACGAGGCGCTGTCGCTGGCCGACCGCATCGTCGTGCTGCGCGACGGGCGGGTCCGCCAGATCGGCACGCCGGAGGACCTCTACGCCCGTCCGGCGGTGCTGGACGTCGCCCGCTTCATGGGCTATCGCAACGTCTTCGAGGGAACCGTGGCCGACGGCAACGGCGAACGCGTCACCGTGGTGCGCGACGAGATCCGCGTCACCGGCACGCCACGCGGGGCGCTCGGCTCCGGCCACGCCGCGGTCGCCATCCGGCCGGAGGAGCTGGTGCCCGGCGAGGAAGGCCCCGGCGCCATCCCCGGCGTGGTCGAGAGCGTCGAGTTCGTCGGCCGCGAGTACGCCGCCACCGCGGTGACGCGCGGCGGGCTGCTGCTGCACTTCCGTTCGCACCACCGCCTGCACCTGGACGAGCCCGTGCACCTGCGCGCGGCTCCCGAGCGGGTGCTGCTGTTCAGTGCCGAGGAGGGCGCATGACCAGCGAGACTGCGGTATCCCCTCCCCGTCCGGCGCCGGCCAGTCTGCGCCGCCGCATGGCCGCGGCGGGATGGGACCGCACGACGCTGCTGGTGCTGCCGGCGGCGGCGTTCGTCGTGCTGCTGTTCATCTACCCCTTCGCCTACGGCCTCGTGCTGTCGTTCGAACCGGCCAAGGGCGGCCCGTTCGCCAACTACGCGACGTTCTTCAGCGACCCGTACCTGTACGACACCATCGCCACCACCATGTGGCTGGGCCTGCCGGTGACGGTGCTGAACATGCTGATCGCGCTGCCCATCGCCTTCCAGGTCCGGCATTTCCGCTGGCAGCGCGTGCTGACCACCATCCTGGTCATCCCGATCACGCTGGGCACCGTCCTGGTGGCGGAGGGGCTGCTGACCTACCTCGGCCCGCAGGGCTGGCTGAACCGCACGCTGATCGAGTTCGGGCTGATCTCCGCCCCGGTGCGGCTGACGCACAATTACTGGGGCGTCTTCCTGTCGCTGGTGATCACCGGCTTCCCGTTCGTCTTCCTGCTGACGCTGTCCTACGTCACCGGCATCGACCCGGCGCTGCCGCAGGCCGCCGCGACGCTGGGCGCCGGACCGGCACGGCAGTTCCGCCACATCTTCCTGCCGCTGCTGATCCCCGGATTGGCGGTCGCCTTCTGCCTCGCGTTTGTGCAGGCGTTCTCGGTCTTCCCCTCGGCGGTGCTGCTCGGGGCGCCGGCCGGGCCGACGCGCGTCATTTCCATCGCCGCCTATCAGGCGGCGTTCGAGCAGTACGACTACTCCATGGCCTCGGCCATTGCGATGATCATGGGGGCGGTGCAACTGGTCGTGGTGGTGGCGGTTCTGGGCGCCCGCTCGCTGTTCTATCGCGGCCCGATGGGCAGCGGGAAAGGCTGAAACCATGCGACGCGTCGAAAGCCTCCCCACCAAGCTCTGGCACAGCCTGATCTGGCTGACCATCGGCTTCTTCCTGCTGAACCTGTTCGGCCTGATCGCGGCGGTGGGGGTGAACTCCTTCGCCACGCGCTGGCTCGGCACGTGGCTGCCGGCCGGCTACACCACGCGCTGGTACTTCTCGGCGTGGGAGGAGTTCCAGCTTGGCGACGTGCTGCTGGTCACCATGGAGGTGGTGCTGGCGGTGGTGGTGCTGTCCCTGCTGCTTGGCGTGCCCGCCGCCTACGCCCTGGCGCGCCGCGAGTTCGCCGGCAAGCGGCTGCTGACGCTGCTGTTCGTGCTGCCGCTGCTGGTGCCGCCGATCACCTACGGCATCCCGCTGGCAACGGTGCTCTATCAGGTGCACCTCGCCGGTACCATGACCGGCGTCATCCTCGCCAACCTCGTGCCGACGGTGCCCTTCGTCATCCTGGTGATGACCCCCTTCATCGAGCAGATCGACCCGCGGCTGGAAGCGGCGGCGCGGGTGTTCGGCGCCAACACCTTCCGCGTCTTCCTGCTCGTGCTGGTGCCGCTGCTGGCGCCGGGCATGCTGGCAGCTGGCTTGCTGGTGCTGGTGCGCACGGTGGCGATGTTCGAGCTGACCTTCCTGACCGCCGGGCCGAGCAGCCAGACGCTGGTGGTCGCGCTGTACTACTCGGTGTTCGCCGCTGGTGTGCGGGCCGGGCAGTCGGTGGACGCCATGGCGATGATCTACATGGCGACGACGCTGGTGTGGCTGTTCATCGCGCTGCGCTTCGTCGATCCGACGCAGCTCGTCACCCGTGTCAAGAAAACCTCCTGAGGGGACGCCGCGCATGCCCTTCCAGGCCATCGAGACCCAGCGCCTCTACCAGCAGGTGGCCGAGCAGATCGGCGCGCTGATAAGGCGCGGCGAGTTCGCCCCCGGCGACCGCCTGCCGCCCGAGCGCGATTTGGCGCGCAGCCTGGGCGTCAGCCGCCCGGTCGTGCGCGAGGCGATGGTCGCGCTGGAGATCGCCGGGCTGGTTGAGGTGCGCACCGGGTCCGGCATCTATGCGCGCATGCCGACGCGCGGGGGCGAGGCGCCTCCCCTGCCCGAAGCCGGCCCGAGCCCCTTCGACCTGATCCGCGCCCGCCGGATGATCGAAGGCGAGATCGCCTTCTCCGCCGCCGAAACCGCCACGCCGGATGACCTCGATGCCATCGCCGAAACCATGGCGATGATCGAGCAGGCTCTCGCCGAGAGGCGGGATACCCTGCCCGCCGACCGGCTGTTCCACGTCCGCATCGCCGCGGCCACCGGCAACCCGGTGCTCGTCTCGGTGATCGAGGGGCTGTGGGCGAACATGATGGCGGCGCCGGTGTTCCGTACGCTGCGCCGCCGGACCGGCCTGACCGATTACGAACCCTCCATGCTTGCCGACCACGCCCGCATCGTCGAGGCGTTGCGCCGCCGCGACCCCGTCGCTGCCCGCGATGCCATGCACCGGCATCTCGCCCAGGTGGAGCAGGTGATGCTGTGCGGCGAGGGCGGCGGCTGAACCCAAGGAGTTGACGGCATGGAACAGACTTGGCGCTGGTTCGGCCCGGATGACGTGATCCGGCTCGACCATATCCGGCAGGCGGGCGCCACCGGCATCGTCACGGCGCTGCACCAGATCCCTTACGGAGTGGTGTGGTCCGTCGAGGAGATCGGGAAACGCAAGGCGATGATCACGGGGGATCCCTCGCTCGGCCTGCGCTGGAGCGTGGTGGAAAGCCTGCCGATCCATGAATCCATCAAGATCGGCGAAGGCGACCTGACGCCGCTGTTCGACAACTACCGCCAGTCCATGCGCAACTTGGCGGCCTGCGGCGTCACGATGATCTGCTACAACTTCATGCCGGTGCTGGACTGGACGCGCACCGAC
>JAEYOB010000250.1 GCA_023412175.1 Pseudomonadota bacterium
GCGCCACCGCGTGGCCGAGCAGCGCCAGCTTGGCCAGCGCGCCGACGGTGACGCGCGGGCGCGGCTTCAGCGCTAGCCCGACGATGGTCTCCGCCACGTCCTCCGGGTCGTCGTAGAAGGGGCTTTCCGGCTCCAGCGCGTGGCCGGTGTAGTTGGCACCGTGCCGGAGGCCGGGCGTGT
Source organism: Pseudomonadota bacterium (assembly GCA_023412175.1). GTDB lineage: Bacteria > Pseudomonadota > Alphaproteobacteria > Azospirillales > Azospirillaceae > Azospirillum. The sequence goes on from JAEYOB010000250.1 coordinate 181, forward strand.
CGGTGAACGAGGGGTAGACGCCGCAGATGTGGATGTCCGGCGCGTCGCCGGCCTCGGCGCGCAGGCTCTCCAGCAGGCCCTCCAGGCCGAACTTGCTGGCGGCGTAGGCGGCGGCGAAGGGGGCGGGCGCGTAGGCGCCGACCGACACCGTGGTGATCAACACGCCGAAGCCCTGGCGGCGGAACACCGGCATGACGGCGTAGCAGCCGTAGAGCGGGCCCAGAAGATTCGTCTCGATGACCCGACGGTGCGCCTCGATGGGAGTCTCCTCGAAGCGGCCGACGGCGCCGATGCCGGCGTTGTTGACCCAGACGTCGATGCCGCCGAATGTTTCCAGCGCGCGGTCGGCCAGGGTGTTCACCGCACCGGCGTCGGTGACGTCGGTGGGAACCGCCACCGCCTCGGCGCCGAGGGCGCGGCACTCCTCCGCGACCTCCTCCAGCAGCCCGCCGCGCCGGGCCGCCAGCACCAGCCGCGCCCCCTCGCGTGCGAATGCCTGCGCGGTGGCCCGCCCGATGCCGCTCGATGCGCCCGTCAGCACCACCGCGGCGCCTTGCAATCCGTTCATGACCCTCTCCCTCCCATGCCTCCGTCACCGGTGGCAACAGGGAGGGGGCGGGGGTGTCTCGGCTACAGCAGCTTCACCACCAGGAAACCGCCGATCAGCGCCACGGCGAAGACGCTGGTGACCAGCGTCAGCCGCTTCTCGATGAACTCGCGGATCGGCGCGCCGAACCAGTAGAGCAGCGCGGCCACCAGATAGAACCGCATGGCGCGCGAGATGATCGAGGCGCCGATGAACACCCACAGGTCCAGCTTCGCCACCCCCGCGGTGATGGTCAGCAGCTTGTAGGGGATCGGCGTCATTCCCTTGATGATGAGGATCTCGGCGCCGTACTCGACGAAGGTGTGGCGCAGGGCATCGAATCGGTCGCTGAGGTGGTAGAAGTCGATCACCCAGCGGCCGATGGTCTCGTACAGGAAATAGCCGATCATGTAGCCGGCGATGCCCCCCACCACCGAGGCGATGGTGCACAGTGCGGCGATGCGCCATGCGTTCCGGCGGTCGGCCAGCACCATGGGCACCATCAGAAGATCCGGCGGGATCGGGAAGAACGAGCTTTCGGCAAAGGACACCGCCGCCAGCCAGGTACGGCTGTTCTTCGAGGCGGCCTTTTCCATCGTCCAGTCGTAGAGGCGCTTCAGCATGGCCGGTCGCGATCCGTGATGCGGAGCCGCGGTTCTAGCCCGCAGCGCCGCGGCTGGCTACGGCCAATTTGGGGGCAGGGACGGATGCGCCGCCCTGCCGGACGGGGTGCTCCGGCCGAAGCCGGCTAATCGGGCGCGTTGCCGATGCGGTCGCAGTCGCCGTCCTTGTGGCCGGGTCCGGCGCGGTCGCGGGTGTCCGGGAAGGAGCCGCCGCCGCCGCTGTACTCGTCGCAACGCGGCGGCATGGTGACGCCGGCCCGGTCCTTCTTGGGGGCATCGGGTTTCCGTTCGGGGGTGTCGGGATGCACGGCAAACCTCCTGTGTCGGTGCTGCCAGGGCCAACAGGGCGCGCCCCGGCCGGTTCCGCCCGCAGGGCCGGCTAACGTACGTTCGGCACCGCCTCGCCCGTGGACGCCGATGCCGGCACGTACGGCGAGGAGTGCAGGCCGTCCACCTTGGCCGCCATGATGAAGTCGTTCTCGTGCAGGCCGTTGATCTTGTGCGTCCAGAACTCCACCGTGCAGTAACCCCAGCCGTGGTGGATGTCGGCGTGGTGGCCTTCCTGCTCGCACAGGTCGCCGACGCGTACGGCGAAGTGCTGCGCCGCGCGGAAGTCGCCGAACTTGAAGGTGCGCACCAGTCGGTCGGGGTTCTCGGCGACGCTCCAGCCCGGCACCTGGACGAGGTAGCGCTGGATCATCGTGCGGTCCATCGGCGGGATGCCGCCGCGGCACGGCTCGCATTTACCGGCCGCCAGATCGCACATCATGCCGGAGTCATCGCGCTCGGCGGTCGCCATCGTCTCTCTCCCGTGTCTGTTCTGGTGAACCTGACCTGGGATCCGCGCGCCGCTTCGGCAAGCCCGCGTTGAGGCCCGGCGCCGGCTGGGCTATAGCCCTTCGGTGAACCCTTGTCGTGTTCCGCCTGTTCTCCGGCGGAGCGCCCTGCCGCGGATGCCCCGACCATGACCACCGAATGGCCCTTCGTCGATTACCAGTTCCCCTCGCTCCCGCCAGAGGGGCACAGGCTCGCCATCGTCGGCGAGGCGCCGGGGGCCGAGGAGGTGCGGCAGGGCATCCCCTTCGCCGGGCGCAGCGGCCAGCTCCTCAACGAGAACCTCAAGGCCGCCGGCATCGAGCGGGGGCGCTGCCTGGTCGCCAACGTCTTCCGCCGCCAGCCGCCGGGCAACAAGGTCGGCCACTTCTTCGCCTCGCGCCGGCGGGCGAAGACGGAAGGACGCGGGATCGACGAGCGCTGGGGGGCGTTCGGCACCTCCGACTGGCCGCTGGCGGAGTTCTCCGCCGACATCGACCATTTGCAGAGCACGCTGCGGGAGTATGGCCCGACGGTGATCGTCGCGCTGGGGCGCACGCCGACCTGGGCGCTGACCGGCCAGAACGGCATCATGCAACTGCGCGGGCAGGTGCTGCCCTGCCGGCTGGTGGAGGGGGCCGAGGTGGTGCCGACCTTCCACCCCAGCTACATCCTGCGCGGCCAGCTCGTGGAACAGCCGGCCTTCCTCGCCGACCTCAAGCTGGCGGTGGAGCGGCTGAACCGGGAGTGATAGGAGGCCGCGGCAGCCGCCTCACTCCGCCAGCGCCTGCGCCAGCCCGAGGAAGGCCGGCAGCTCGTGGGTGATGACGTAGGTGG
>JAEYOB010000270.1 GCA_023412175.1 Pseudomonadota bacterium
GACCTGCGCTTGCCCCCCGCGTCCATCCCCTATTCCGCAGCCTCACGCTTGGCGGCGCGGTCGATCAGGGTGGAGCCGGTCATCTCCTCCGGCTTCGGCAGGCCCATCAGATCGAGCAGCGTCGGGGCGACGTCGGCCAGCCGGCCGCTGTGCAGCCGGGCTCCCGCCGGCCCGTTGATCAGCACCAGCGGCACCTTGTCCAGCGTGTGGGCGGTGTGCGGGCCGTGCGTCTCGGGGTCGGTCATCATCTCGCAGTTGCCGTGGTCGGCGGTGACCAGCATGACGCCGCCCTGGCGGCGCACCGCCGCCTCCAGCCGGCCGAGGCAGGCGTCCACCGCCTCCACCGCCTTGATGGCCGCGCTGAGGATGCCGGAATGGCCGACCATGTCGGGGTTGGCGTAGTTGATGATGATCAGGTCGTACTTGCCGCTGTCCACCGCCTCGACGACCTTGTCGGTGACCTCGGCGGCCGACATCTCCGGCTGGAGATCGTAGGTCGCGACCTTGGGCGACTGCACGAGGATGCGGTCCTCGCCGGGGTAGACGCGCTCCTCGCCACCGTTGAAGAAGAAGGTGACGTGCGGGTACTTCTCGGTCTCGGCGATGCGCAACTGGGTCAATCCGGCCTCGGACACCACTTCGCCCAGCACTCTGGTCAGCGATTTCGGCGGAAAGATGGTCGTCATCAGCTTGTTGAGGTCGGTCGAGTATTCGACCAAGCCGACGGCCGCCGCGAACCTGACCGGGGTGCCGCGCTCGAAGCCGGAGAAGGCCGGGTCGAGCAGGGCCGCCAGGATCTCGCGCGCGCGGTCGGCGCGGAAGTTCGCCATCAGGCCGGCGTCGCCATCCTTCATGCCGGTGTAGCCGTCGATGACCGTGGGCAGGATGAACTCATCGAACTTCTCGGCGGCGTAGCTCTGCTCGATGGCCTGGATCGGGTCGGCGGCGCTCGATTCGCCCTTGCCCTGGACCATGGCGGCGTAAGCCTTGGCAACGCGGTCCCAGCGCTTGTCGCGGTCCATGGCCCAGTAGCGGCCGATCACCGTGCCGATGCCCACGCCCGGCATGCCGTGCACGTCGGCCATGAACTCGGCGACCTGATCCTTGGCGCTGTTGGGCGGCACGTCGCGGCCGTCGGTGAAGGCGTGCACCACCACCTCGACGCCTTCCTGCGACAGGGTGGAGGCCAGCGCGGCGATGTGATCCTGGTGCGAATGCACGCCGCCCGGCGACAGCAGGCCCATCAGGTGGACGCGCCCGCCGGTTTCCTTCAGCGCCTTGACCATGGCGTTCAGCGCCGGGTTGCGGCTGAACTCGCCCTCGACGATGGCGTGGTCGATCATCACGAGGTCCTGAAGGACCACGCGCCCGGCGCCGAGGTTCATGTGCCCGACCTCGGAGTTGCCCATCTGCCCGCGCGGCAGGCCGACCTCCTCCTCGCTGGCCTCCAGGAAGCCGGTCGGCTCGCCCGACCACAAACGGTCCCACACCGGCGTATTGCCGAGGGCAATGGCGTTGTCCGCCGTCTCCTCGCGATACCCCCAGCCGTCGAGCACGCACAGGACGACGGGGCGGGGACGTTTGGTGTCGGTCATTGCGGTCCTCTCCAAGGCAAGTCGGTGTCGCTGTTGGGCGCGTTCGCGCGGTTATGCCCGATGATATGGGTGTCCGGCCAGGATCTGCTGGGCGCGGTAGAGCTGTTCGGCCAGCATCCCGCGCACCATCATATGGGGCCAGGTCGCCGGACCGAAAGCCAGCAGGAACGAGGCGCGCCGCCGCACCTCCTCGCCGTGCCCGTCGGCGCCGCCGATCAGGAACGCCAGATCGCCCACCCCGGAATCCCTCCAGCCGCCGACGCGTTGGGCGAAGGCGGCGCTGGACAGTGCGGTTCCCCGCTCGTCGAGTGCAACGATGGTGGCGCCGGCGGGGATGGCGGCAAGCAGAAGCTCGGCTTCCTGGCGCTTCAGCTCCTCGGAGGAGAGGCGCTTCTTCACCTCGACCTCGCGCAAGGTCAAGGGCCAGCCCAGCCGGCCGGCGTACTCTTCATAGAGGTCGCGAGCCGGGCCTCCCCGCGCCCGCCCCACGGCGGCGAGCCACAGGCGCATGGTCCGGCTCCCGTTCAGTACTCCGTCAGGCCATCAGGCGCGCCGCTTCGGCCCGCGGCAGGTCGAGGCCCCACATCTTCTCGATGTTGTAGAAGGTGCGGACCTCGGGCCGGAACAGGTGCACGATGACATCGCCGGCGTCGATCAGCACCCAGTCGCATTGCGGCTGGCCTTCGATCTCGACGTCGCTGATGCCGGCCGTCTTCAGGCGCTCGCGCAGCTTCTCGGCCATGCTCGCGATGTGCCGGGTGTTGCGGCCCGACGCCACGATCATGTAATCCGCGATGCTGGTTTTGCCGACGAGGTCGATGGCGACGACGTTATCCGCCTGGTCGTCATCCAGGGCTTTCTCGATGAGCGCCTTCAGTTCCTGGGGAACGGGCGCGGGCCGCACGGGAGTCGAAGCGGCCGGTTGCATGAACGTACTGATGGTTCCCACCTCGGTTACCAGGGGTCACGACCCGCGGGCACGCGCCCGGCGGATCGCCGTCGCCGAAGCCGGATGCAGCGGGTTGCGCAGGAATGTCCAAGCCGGCGGTTTCGCGTCGGCCAGCCCCCTGACCCGTAGATCGGGCACCCGGCGACGGGCAAAGCGCTGCGCGGCAACGCCGCCCAGTGCACTAAGAGAATAGGTCGAGCGGCCAAAGACCGCAATGGGCACCAGTTGGAATATCCGCGTCCAGTGCCGCCAGTGTGGGATTTGTCGCAGGTTGTCGGCTCCCATTAGCCAGACGAAGCGCGTTTTCGGGTAGCGCCGCGTCAGTCCAGCCAGGGTATCGGCGGTGTAGCGGGTGCCGAGGCTGGTTTCGATGTCGGTGACGCGGATGCGCGGATGGCGCGCCGCGGCGCGCGCCCAGGCCAGCCGCTCGGCCAGGCTTCCCATGTCGGCGGAGGACTTCAGCGGGTTCTGCGGGCTGACCAGCCACCAGACCTGATCGAGCTTCAGCGCCTTCAGCGCGTGCAGGCTGATGTGGCGATGGCCCGCATGGGCCGGGTTGAACGACCCGCCGAGCAGGCCGATGCGCAGGCCGGCGTGGGCCGGACCGGAGAAACGGTGGATCGACCCTCTCCCGTCCCGGGAGAGGGTGGCGCCGAAGGCGACGGGTGAGGGTCGCCCGAGGATCAGTGCCTGATTCTCGGCAGTACCCTCACCCTTCCCACGCCTGCGGCGCGGGCCCCTTCCCTCTCCCGGGGCGGGAGAGGGGATTGACCGTGGATGGACCTGACATGACGACGATCTTCGGGCGGCGCGCCCGTCTTCTGGGCACGGCGCTCGGCACCATCACCCTGCTGTCGGCCTGCGCGGTGGGACCGGACTACGAGCGGCCGTCCGCCGCCGTTCCGCCGGCCTACAAGGAGGCGGCTTTCAAGGAGAGCGGCGTCACGCCCGTGGCCTTCGCTCCCCCCGTCCCGCGCGAGGACGGCTGGCGCCCCGCCGCGCCGGGACAGGCGGAGGCCGGACCCTGGTGGACGGTCTTCAACGATCCGGTGCTGGACGGGCTGATGCGCCGGGTCGAGGTGGACAACCAGAGCCTGAAGGCGGCGGAGGCCGCCTACCGGCAGGCCAAGGCCCTGTCGGACCAGGCGCGTTCCGGATTCTTCCCGGTCCTGTCGGTCAACGGCGGCGCCGACCGGGCGGGACGCGTCGGGTCGGGCAACCGCAGCACATCCGGCGCCGTCTCCGGTAT
>JAEYOB010000289.1 GCA_023412175.1 Pseudomonadota bacterium
GCGTTGCCGGGCAGCCCGAGCGCCATGGCCGCCCCGGCCAGCGCCGCCGCGGTCAGCGCCACCTGCGCCCCGCCCAGCGCGAACACCGACTTGCGCATCACCCACAGCCGTTGCGGCCGCAACTCCAACCCGATGAGGAACAACAGCATGACGACCCCCAACTCGGAGACGTGCGCCATGCTCTCCACGTCGGTGATGAGGCCCAGGCCGCTCGGCCCGATCGCCAGCCCCGCCGCCAGATAGCCCAGCGGGCTGCCGAAGCCCAGCCGCTTGGCCAGCGGCACCGCCAGGACCGCGGCGGCGAGCAGAACGATGGCCGTGTGGAGGATCGGCATGCGGGACTCCCCCGGCGTGGTTTCATCCGGTTTCACCGGTGACATCGTACGGAAACACGGGGCGGCTAGTCTTCATTCTCGGTTGGAGGCGGGCGTCGGCAATGCACAACCTGAGCAGGACGGTCCTCGACGACACCATCGAGATGACGCTTCGCAGCACGCGGCTGAACGACGAGCGGAAGGCCGGGCTGCTCCGGCGGCTTCACCTGATCCGCGACGGTTTCTGCGACCGGGAGATCCGGTGCGCCGACTGCCCGGCGCGTTGCGCCTGCGAGGATCTGGTGCGTCGGGTGTTCGCGGGGAACGTGCGGGACCGGTCGGCCGGGTAGGGGCGTCGAAGCGGCGAAAGCGGTGGAGAGGAACTCTACGTCCGCGCGCTGTTGAACCCACGACCCATCCGACGGAGGGATTCGTGGACGATCTGCCCTATCAGCGCCACAGCCCGGCGCCAAGCAACGAGGCGCCACCCTATCCGGCGCTGGACGCGCTGCTGCCCGAGGCCATCGCCCGCAAGGCGGAGGATCTCGGCGTCAAGAAGGCGCGCACCGACACTGTGACGCTGTTCGCCCTGGCGGTCCTGGCCGGCGCCTTCATCGCGCTGGGAGGGCTGTTCGCCACGGTGGTGATGTCCGGCGACGGGTCCATGCCCTATGGCGTGATGCGGCTGCTGGGTGGGCTGGTGTTCTCGCTCGGTCTGGTGCTGGTGATCGTCGGCGGGGCGCAGCTTTTCACCGGCGACGCGCTGATGGTCATGGCCTGGGCCAGCCGGCGCCTGACGACGGGGGAGATGCTGCGGGTGTGGACGGTGGTGTGGGTGGGCAACTTCGCCGGTGCGCTCGGCACGGCGCTTCTGGTGTTCCTGTCGGGTCAGTATGCCTTCGGGCACGGTGCGGTGGGGGCGACGGCGCTGTACTTCGCCACCGCCAAGAGCGGGCTGCCGGTGATGCAGGCCTTCTTCCTGGGCATCCTGTGCAACGTGCTGGTCTGTCTGGCGGTCTGGCTGGCGCTGGGCGCGCGCAGCGTCACCGACAAGATCCTCTCCATCGTGCTGCCGGTCAGTGCCTTTGTCGCCGCGGGGTTCGAGCACTGCGTGGCGAACATGTATTTCGTCCCGCTCGGCCTTCTCATCGAGCGCTGGGCGCCCGAGTCCTTCCGTGCCGATCTGACCCAGAGCTTTCCCCCCATCGACCCGGCGCACTTCCTCCTGAACCTCGGCGCGGTGACGCTGGGGAACTGGATCGGCGGGGCGCTGCTGGTGGGGGCGATGTACTGGTTCATCTACCTGCGCCCGGCGCGGGCCGGGCACCAGTAGGGGCACTGGCGGGCGGGCGTCAGCCCGTCTTGCCGCCGCAGCCCCCGCCGCAGCCGCAGCCGCTGCCTTCCGGCACCTGAATGCGGATCTCGCCGCGGGCGTAGACCAGCACCAGATCGAGCGGCAGGCCGATCGCCTCCGCCGCGTCGCCCAACGTCATTTCGCCGGGCAGGCCGCCACCCGGCCGGAAGACCGGGTGGAGCTGGGCCAGACGCTGCACGGCGTCCGGGTCCTGGCGGGTCACGGTGTCCAGGCGGGTGGCGGCGGCGAATTCAATGGTCATGGGCATCCCTGGCGGCGAATGGCCTGGCGGCGAATGGTGGCCGGAGCTTCTTGCACCGGAGAGTGGCCCTCGACGTTGATCCGCGTCAATCGCAGCAATGGACACGACGCGGCCATCCCCCCACAGGGGTGATGGTTCTGGTCGCACTGACTTGATCGGGGATGCCTTCTCCCCACGGAGGGGGAGAATGGCGCGAGTGACGGGACTTGAACCCGCGGCCTCCGGCGTGACAGGCCGGCGCTCTAACCAACTGAGCTACACCCGCGCTGGCTCCGGCGGTAGGATTCGAACCTACGACCAACGGATTAACAGTCCGCTGCGCTACCGCTGCGCCACGCCGGAAGAGACGCGGCTTATACGGGGCGCAGACGAGGTTGGCAAGAGGGTTTTTCATGGGAAAACGGATTGGCGGCATTTTTCCTGTTCGATTGAGCCGGGAGAGACGCGACGTCGAAACTGCCCGCTCGCGTGTGCCGGCCGGGTGCCGTTCCTACTGCACCCTCGTTCCGGTGAAGGGGTTCCAGCCCTGTCCCGTCAAGGCCACCCAGGCTGTCGCACCCAGGTGGGGACGGCGGAAATAGCGGAAATCGTCGGTTGTGCTGGCCGGGCCGATGGCAAGGCCGGTGGTGATGCTGGGCTCGCGCGTCGCCCATGCATAACCGCCGGGGCTCATGTGCCCGGCGATGCCGGCAAGCAAGCGGTCGGCATCCGCCGGCCGGCCGACTACCCGGTATACCAGCGCGGCCTGCGCCGTCCCCTCGACCCACAGCCCGTCGCGGTCGTCGTTGAAGTCGAATCCGCCGTCTACGGCGTGCGCGCTCTCGGCATGGGCCAGCGCCCGCCGCCAGCGCTGCGGCGCGTCGGGCAGAAGCAGCGGCCAGAGTTGGGCGTCGAGGCTGGAAAGCGTCTGGTTGACGGTGACGCCGTCGGGGGTCGTTCCGATGGGGAAGCGCCCGCCGTCCTCCTCCCACAGCGCGTCCAGGAACGCCCGCCCATGCTTGGCGTGTTCGGACCAGTTGCCGGGCGCTCCCGCACGGCCCAGCCACGCGAACACCGCCGTCAGGTCGATGTTGTGCTCGGTCGATTTCCAGGTGAGGGGTTGCGGCGCGTCGTCGAATCCGTGGACGCCGCCGGTGAAGCCCCCCGGCCCGCGTTCGTCGCGTGTGTGCTGCGCCGCCCAGGCGGCCAGCCGCGCCGCGCCGTCGCGGAAGCGGGTTTCTCCGGATGCCTCGTTCAGCGTCAGCAGGGCCAGGGCGGCCCATGCCACGTTGCCGGTGGCGGTGCCGACCTCATAGGCATCCTCGAGCCAGCGGCCCTGCGTGGCGTCCCACCAGCCCATCGGCGGAATCGGCCGTTGCGTCTGAGCCCCGGCTCGATAGGTGTTGCGCAGCCGCCCCTTGCCCCCCGCGCGGTCGACCTGCGCGGCGGACAGCAGCGCCTCGCCGACCCGCAGGGCCTGCTCCTTCCGGTCGCAGGCCGTCAGCGCGATGACCGCCAGCGCGTTGTCGTAGGTGAAGGCGGCGTTGTTCAGCGCCGGCTCGGGGGCCGGTCCCTGGCCGGAGGCGCTGTCGTAGCTGGGCAGGAAAACCGGCCCGGCGCCCGGCACCTCGTCCACGCGTGCGGCGATGCCGGCACAGGCCTTGGAGGTGAGGTCCGCAATTGTGGCGCTCCGGGACGCGGCCAACGCCGGGCCGGCCCCGCCGGCCAGGACCGCGCCCAACAGGACCGCGCCCAGCCCCGCCAGCGTCCGGCGGCATCCCATCGGGCTAGCCACGGCCGACAAACGGCATGGTCGTCGCCATGACGGTGACGAACAGGGCGTTCGCGTCCGGCGGCAGGCTGTCCATGAAGAGCACCGTGTCGGTGACGTGCTTCACGTCCATCAGCGGTTCCGCCTGCACCGTTCCGTTGGCCTGCAAGGTCCCCGTGCCGAGCCGGGCCGCCATGTCGGTCGCGGCGTTGCCGATGTCGATCTGGCCGCAGGCGATGCCGTGGTTCCGCCCGTCGAGCGCGATGGACTTGGTCAGGCCGGTGATCGCGTGCTTGCTGGACGTATAGGGCGCCGAGTGCGGGCGCGGTGCGTGCGCCGACACCGATCCATTGTTGATGATCCGTCCGCCCTGCGGGGACTGCCGTTTCATCTGCCGATAGGCAGCCTGTGCACACAGGAACGCTCCGGTGAGATTCACGTCGATGACGCCGCGCCATTGCTCGAACGTCAGATCCTCGAAGGCGATGCCCGGCGCATTGGCGCCCGCGTTGTTGAACAGCAGGTCGAGCCGGCCGTGGACGGCGTCCACCCTGGCGAACAGCGCCTCCACCGACTCCGGGTCGGTTACGTCCGTGGGCACCGCCAGGGCATGGGCGCGCCGTTCCTCCGCCGCCTCGGCGATCGTCTGCTCCAACAGGCCGGCCCGTCGGCCGGCGAGGACGACCCGGTAACCGGCATCGAGGAGGCCCAACGCCACATGCTTGCCGATGCCGGAGCCGGCACCGGTGACCACGGCCACCTTGCTCGCCTTGCCGCCGATGTCGCCCATGGGATCCTCCTTGCAAAGCCGCACACCGCACGGCGCCGGCCGGCGTGCGCGATGAGTGCGGGGGATTGTTCGGC
>JAEYOB010000317.1 GCA_023412175.1 Pseudomonadota bacterium
TCTTGATTCAGACGAATTGCGACGGCACATTGGACCGCGCAACCAAACTGGGTAGTCCATGTGGTGTAACACCCGCCCGTACCGCCCATGGGGTGCTCATAAGAAAATCCGCCAAGCACAAACACGCATTGTCTGCGAAGGCTCGCGCTTGGTCAAAATCATGCGAACGGAGAACGATAATGGCGACGGTACCCGGCGGTCTTTTTGATACCTCTGCAAACCCGGCGATTTCGGTTAGGACCGCGGATATCGTCTCGAGCGTTCTCAACAGCCTGGGGCTTACGGAAGGCTCGGTGCGGCAGGTCACCGGCGGGGCGTTCACGGCGTCCGCCGACGACAAGATCATCAAGGTCGACACCGCCTCCACCGTCATCGACCTGTCGCAGACCAACTCGGCGCTGGTCGTCACCGGCACGGGCAACGCCACCGTCACCGGTGGCGGCGGAGCCGACACCGTGCTCGGCGGCGCCGGCACCGACAGTGTACTGGGTGGCGCGGGCAGCGACTTCCTCGACGGCGGCCAGGGCGACGACATCCTGGTCGGCGGTGAAGGGAACGATTTCGTCGACGGCGGCGTGGGCGACGACGTGGTGAGCGGCGGCCTCGGCGACGACTCCATCGCCGGTGGCGCCGGCAACGACGACATCCGCTCGACGGAAGGCAACGACGTCTTCTGGGGCAACACCGGCCAGGACTCGATCTTCGGCGGTGTCGGCAACGACGTCGGATACGGTGGCAAGGACAACGACCAGCTCACCGGCGAAGACGGCCACGACTGGCTGTCCGGCGACCTGGGCAACGACGTCGTCTTCGGCAACACCGGCAACGACGTTCTGCTGGGTGGCCAGGACAGCGACACGCTGCACGGCGGCCAGGGTGAGGATTCTCTGTTCGGCGGCCGCGGCAACGACGTCCTTTCCGGCGACCGCGGCAACGACACCCTGTCGGGCGACCGTGGCAACGACACGCTCACCGGCGGGTCCGGCAACGACGTGTTCGTCGTCAACACCGAGGGTGGCGTGGACGTCATCACCGACTTCCAGTCGGGCGACATCCTGCAGATCGCCTCGAACATCAACAATCTGGCGATCACGCGCCCGGCGGACCTCCTCGACCTGATCAATCCGGATGCCTCGGGCAACGCCGTCATCTCGCTCGGCCAGGGCGCCTCGGTCACGCTGCAGGGCGTGTCCGCAAGCGACCTGAAGGCCAACCTCGACACCTACATCCGCATCGTTTGATGGCGTCTGGTCTGGCGGGGAGCCCCTCCCCGCCGGGCCCCTCTGGGATCTGTCTATGCGTCTCGATGCTGTTGCCGCCACCGCCGATGCCGCAACAATTTCTTCGCTCGGCCAGCGTTTTCAGGCCGCTCTGGAAGCCTCTCTGCGCCCCGGCGGGTCAATCCTGCCCTGTATCGCCTTTGCCCGCCAAATTCCGGCGGCACAGCAAGCGAAGGCCCGGGGAATCGACCTGGGCAACGGGCTCAGCCTCTGGCACGCGCCGTGGACCGCCCGTGAACACTCCCGGCGCCGCGCGGCCAAGGCCCGCGAGCGCACCGTGCGCGAAGAGGCCATAGCATGAACGCGATCACTCCGCAGCCCATGGACGGGCTGAGCCTGCCGGTCCCGCCGGAAAATCTCCATTGCGTCGGCGATGGCGACTTCCTGGCCATCGGACGCGAGTTCCTGGATCATCTCATCCGGCACGCGGACCTCACGCCGACCGACACGGTGCTCGACGTCGGCTGCGGGGTCGGGCGCATCGCGGTGCAGCTGACGCAGCATCTGGCACCCGAGGGCCAGTACATCGGCTTCGACGTGGGTGCGGCCGGCATAGCGTGGTGCCAGCACCACGTCGCGCCCCTGCACCCGGGCTTCGCCTTCGTGCACCTGAACCTGTTCCATCCGCTGTACAACCCGGCGGGGACCCTGTCCGCCACGCACCAGCGCTGGCCGGTTCCCAGCGCGTCCATCGATGTGGTGTTCCTCACCTCGGTGTTCACCCACCTCACGGCGGCCGAGACCCGGCAGTACCTGCGCGAGATCGCGCGCGTGCTCAAGCCGGGCGGCCGCTGCCTGGGCACCTGGTTCCTGCTGGACGAGGCGCGGATGCCGGACGGGGCGGATTACCGGCTGTCCTTTACCGAGGGCGAGGACGGTGCCTTCTACGACGCGCTGACCGCTGTCCCGACCGCCGCCGTCGCCTACCGGAGCGACTGGCTGCGGTGGAGGTCGCAAGTGTGGGGCTCGAGTGCACGATCCTTCCCGGGCACTGGCGGGCCGCCGAGGGCGCGGTGAGCTATCAGGACATCACGATCCTGCGTCGACGAGGACTCAGCGGATAAGTGTTCGCTAAGGAACAAGCCGGTTGCGTTCTTTAGGAAAATTTAAGTGAAAGACAATATGATCTTGCCTTTCTCTTAAACAGTGGGGCGAGGGCCCGAGGAGAGCAGAGCGGATCATGGTTTCCAAGGGCTCCGGCCAAAAACGAAAGCAGCGCCGGAAGGCCGTCCCACCGCACTCCTCTGCGCATTCGCGCATGATCGCACCGTAGCCACCGGCCACTACACCGAACACTGATCTGATGGATGTTTCCGTGAACCACACCCCCTCGACCGAGCCGTCGGATGCTGACGCCAAGCGCACGAGCGCGTCGGCGCGCACGCGGCTGGACGAGGTCAAGCGGACCATCTGGCTGCCCCGGCCCGACCTGCGTGAGCTGTGCGAGGGCGATCAAGCACGCTTCGAGTGGTGGCTGCTGCTGAACGGCGCGCGCGAGTACCGCGCGCTGGCGGAGACGGACTTTGCCTTCTCCCAAGACCTCCTGACCGAACCAGCGGCGGAGGCTCTGCCCGAAGTGCGCCCGACGCTGACCCGCTTCATGAGGCTGGCGTGGGTAATGCGGCCCGACCTGCGGAGTGCCTTCGACCTCGGCACAGTGGAGGGCCAACAGGGCTTCATCTGGTGGTACTTTACCAAAGGTCCGGCTGAGCTCGGTCTCGCCCGGTTCTTCACCGAGGAGCAGAGGCGCTTCCTGAACGAGCCGGACGAGCGCGTGCCGGTCGGCGGCGCCATCCCAATCACCCGCCTGATGGTGCAGGTGTGGTTGAAGCGCCCGGACCTCCAGGAGACCTTCCCCCTGGACACCCCGGGCGGGCGTATGGCGTTCGTCGTGTGGTACTTCACGCATGGACTTGCGGAGACGCGGCTGGAAGACCTCGTGGACGAGCAGCAGGCGCAGGCCCTCCTCGTCCCGCCCCCGGGCGCTCCCGAGCTGCCGCCCGTCCTGGCAATGATCTGGTCGACCGACGCGGCCATCCAGGCGCGCTTCCCCAACCCGCTCAGCCCCGAGTTCGCTCAGTGGGCGCGCGCCGGGGGCACGGAGCAGTACCCGATCCTCAAGCGGCTGGCGGACGCGGCCACTCCGGCGGCTGTCAAGGCGCCCGCGATCAAGACGAGCCACGGTGCCGTACCGTTCGGCGTCAACCTGATCGGCTACGCCCGTGGGCAGTTCGGCATCGGCGAGGACGTCCGCATGGCGGCGCTCGCCATGCAGGCGGCCGGCGTCCCGTTCAGCATCTACAACGTCGAGCCCGGGCGGGAGGTGTGCCAGGGCGACGACAGCGTCGACGCGCTGATCACCGACCGGCTCCCCTACGCGGTCAACCTGCTGTGCACGACCGGCATCGAGACGGCGCGCCTCGCCGCGGTGGAGGGATCGGCGCTGTTCGACGGCCGCCGGACCATCGGCTACTGGCCGTGGGAGCTGCCGGAGTGGCCGGAGGAGTGGCGCCACGCCTACGAGCTCGTTGACGAGGTCTGGGCCTCGAGCCGCTACACCTACGAGGCCTACGCGAAGAGCAGCCCGAAGCCGGTGCGGCACATGCCCATGGCCGTTACGGTGGACGCGACCGCGGGGCTGAGCCGGCGCGACTTTGGCCTGCCCACTCGGCGCTTCCTCTTTGTGTTCTCCTTCGACGTGCTGTCCAGCCTGGCGCGGAAGAACCCGCAGGCGTGCGTGCGGGCCTTCAAGGAGGCCTTCCCGCTCGGCGACGAGCCGGTCGGGCTGGTCGTCAAGGCAATGCGCGCGACGCCGGACAGCCCGGTCTGGCAGGAGCTCCTGGATGAGGCCCGTGCCGACCGGCGCATCGCGATCATCAGCGAAACGCTGAGCCGGGGCGCGGTGCTCGACCTCTACCGGGCGTGCGACTGCTTCGTGTCGCTGCACAGGGCCGAGGGGTTCGGGCGCGGGATCGCCGAGGCGATGCTGCTGGGCAAGCCGGTGG
>JAEYOB010000026.1 GCA_023412175.1 Pseudomonadota bacterium
GGCACGAAGACGAACAGCGCGTCCGGCTTGGCGTCGGCGACGCGCTGGAGGAACGGCGCGAAGTCGGGGTTGCGCAGCGGAACGCGCACATTCTCGACGCTGCCGCCCTGCTTGGAGAGCGATTCGCTGAACGCCTTCTCGGCGTCGATGCCCGGACCGTAGTCGGCGACCATGGTCATCGCCTTCCTGATGCCGTTCTTGGCGGACCAGTCGGCGATCGGCGTGGCCACCTGCGGCAGCGTCATGCTGGTGCGCACCACGTAGGGCGACGCCTCGGTGATGGTGGCGGTGGCGGCGGCCATGATCACCTGCGGCACCTTGCCCTGGGTGGCGATGGGGGCCGCGGCCAGCGCCAGCGGCGTCAGCCCGAAGCCGGCGAGGAACTTGACCTTGTCGTTGACCACCAATTCCAGCGACAGGCGCTTGGTCAGGTCCGGCGTGCCGGTGTCGTCCTAGACGATGACCTCGACCTTCTTGCCGGCGACGGTGGTGCCGTGCTGCTGCTGGTAGAGCTTCACCGCCGCCTCGATCTGGCGGCCGGTCGAGGCGAAGGGTCCGGTCATCGGCAGCACAAGGCCGACCTTCACCGTGTCCTGGGCATGCACCGGAGGCGTGAGCAGCAGCGCGGCGACCGCGGTGGCACCGAGCAGGAAATGGCGTCTGGCGTTCATTGGCGTTCTCCTCCTGATTTTATGGTTTGTTGGCGGCTTTCAGGGACATCAGCTCTTCGTCATGGCGGCGCGCACGGCGTCGAGGAGGCCGCCCAGGCCGTCGCCGGGCTTCTCCATGGCGCGGCCGATGCTGGCGGCCCAGTCCTGGCGCTCGGCTATGGCGGTGCTCATCAGCGGCTCGCAGCCGGTGTCGGCCACCGTCTTGGCGACCTCTCGCACCTCCTCGGCGCGGCGGCGGCCGTGCTGGAGCGAACGCTGGATCATGTAGCCGGCGAGCCCCTCCCAGTCGGTGCCGGGCATGGTGTCGGACAGCGAGCGCAGCACGTCGGCCTCGACGCCGTAGGCGCGGGCGCTGACCAGGCACTCCATGACCAGCGCCTCCAGCCCCTTGATCATCACGCTGCGGCACATCTTGACCGAGGAGGCGGCGCCCTCGCGGTCCGAATAGACCTGCGCCGACAGCCCGAGCGCCTCGCCCAGCGGAGCGAAGGCGGCGGCATGACGGCCGCCCAGCAGCATCGGCGTCCGGATGCCGTGCGGCGGCACCGAACTCATCACCGCGGCCTCGACGTAACGGCCGCCGGCGGCGTTCACCAGTTCGGCGGCTTCCCGCTTGGTGGCCGGCGACACCGAATTGACGTCCACGAAGAAGGCGTCGCGGCCGATACCCGGCAGCACCGAGCGTGCGGCGCCGAGCGCCGAGCCAGCGGTGACCGCGCTGATCACCAGAGAGGCTCCGCGCACCGCCGACGGCGCGTCGGCGCAGACCTCGACCCCGTCCTCGGCGGCGTTGCGCCGCTGCGCGCTGCCAGGGTCGGCGAAGGCGGTGTCGTAGGCGCTGAACCGGGCGACGCCGGTCGTGCGCAGGTCGCGGGCGAAGATGCGGCCGACCTCGCCGAAGCCGATCAGCGCGATGTTGCCCGGCAGTGCGGTCAACGGCAGTGCGGTCATCGCTGACCCTCCCAGACGGTGGCGGGGATGTAGACGTTGCCGGACATCAGCGTGCGCGCAGTGCGCAGCAGCGCCGAACGCTTGACCACGATGCCCTCGGCGGCCGGGTCCAGTTCGATCTCGACCGAGAAGACGCCGGGCGGGTGCTCGACGTCGAGGCGCTGAACGGCACCGCCGCCGGTGATGCGCGCCACCGGGGCAGCGGCCGAGCCGGGCAGTATGCAGGCGGTGGCGACGCTGACCGCACCCAGCACGCCGATCGCCTCGTGCACGCGGTGCGGGATGAAGGTGCGGGTGGAGATCACGCCGCCGGCGGTCGGAGGCGAGACCAGCGACACCTTCGGCATCGTCTTCTTCGACACGTCGCCGAGGTTCATCAGCCGCCCGGCGGCCAGCCGGATCGCCTCGACGCGGGCCTTGAGCGCCGCGTTCCCTTCCAGGTCGGCCGGGGTCTCGGTGCCGCTGACGCCAAGGTCGGCGGCGCGCACCACCACCACCGGCATGCCGTTGTCGATGAGGGTGACGTCCACCCCCTCGACGCGATCGCAGGCGTTGCCGGTCGGCAGGAGCGCGCCGCAGGTCGTTCCCGCGACGTCGAGGAAGTCGAGCACAATGGGCGCCGCGGTGCCGGGCACGCCGTCGATGGCGGCGTCGCCGTCGTAGCGGACCACGCCGCCCGGCCTCTGCACGGTGGCGACGGCGACGTCGCCGCTGTTGACCATGTGGATGCGCACCCTGGTCACGTCGCCGGATGCCGGCACCAGCCCCTGCTCGATGGCGAAGGGGCCGACGCCGGCCAGCATGTTCCCGCAGTTCTGGCCGAGGTCGGCGCGCGGCTGGTCCACCACCACCTGGACGAACAGGTAGTCCACATCGGCGTCCGGCCGGCTCGGCGGGGCGACGACGGCGACCTTGCTGGTTAGCGGGTGGGAACCGCCGAGCCCGTCGATCTGCCGCAGGTCGGGGGAGCCCATCACCGCCAGCAGCACGCGCTCGCGCAGCGCCGGGTCCGCCGGCAGGTCGCGCGCCAGGAAATACGGCCCCTTGGAGGTGCCGCCGCGCATCAGCACGCAGGGGATCGCCGTCTGCATGGGATCAGCTCCGGGCTTTGAACGCGGCCATGTCGTCGAAGTAGACGAGGCCCTTCTCGGCCAGCTTCGGCCGCATGCCGTAGACGTCGAGCCCCAGCTCGCCGCGCTGGAAGCGGGCGCGGTTGGCCTCCTCCTTGGCGAGGCGGGCGCGGGCGGCGGCCAGCGCCGCGTCGATGTCGCCGGCCGGCACCACGGCCACGCCGTCGTCGTCGGCGATGACGATATCGCCGGCCTCGACCGTCTGGCCGGCGCAGACCACCGGCAGGTTGATGTTGCCCAGCGTCTCCTTGACCGTGCCCTGCGCCGACACCGCCTTCGACCAGACGGGGAAGCCGATCCCGGTGAGCGGGGCGACGTCGCGGCAGCCGGCCTCGATGATGGTGCCGCGCACGCCGCGCGCCTTGAGCGCCGTGGCGAACAGCTCGCCGAAATAGCCGTCGCTGCACTCCGAGGTCGGGACCACAACCAGCACGTCGCCGGCTTTGCACACCTCGATGGCGACGTGGATCATGGTGTTGTCGCCGGGCGCCACCGAGACGGTGACCGCGGTGCCGGCGATGGCGGCGCTGGGGTAGATCGGCCGCAGGATGGGCCGCATCAGGCCGATGCGGCCGCGCGCCTCGTGCACGGTGGCGGTGCCCAGCCGCGCGAACTCGTCGAGCACCTCGACGGGCTGCCGCGGGAAGTCGCGGATGACGACGCCCTTCATGCCAGCACCTCCGTGACGTGCGGGAACAGCCGCTGGTAGCCCTCGGCGTAGGTGCTGGCGATGCCGGAGTTGCGCTTGGCCTGGACGCCGCGGTTGAGCGCCACGCGGGTGTAGTAGTCCCAGAGGTACTCCTGCCCGGCCATCGCCTCGATGGCCTGCCGCTTCTTCTCCCACACCGGTGTGATGTCGAGCAGCACGTCGGGCTTCCACTCGCACATCTCGGTCTGGTGCGGCTCGTAGAGGAAGACCGGCGGCGCGCCGATAACCGGCGTCTCGGGATCGTGGCCGTGCGCCTGGGCGACGACGCGCGCCTCCTGCGCCAGATGGGTGGCCAGCGGGTGGTCGAAGTTGTAGGGGTCCTTGAGCGAGTGCGACAGCACGAAGCTGGGCCGCAGCTCGCGGTACAGGTCGGCCATGCGGTACAGCGTGTCGTCGCCGTAGCGCAGCGGGTAATCGCCAAGGTCCCAGAACTGCACTTCGGCGCCGAGGATCTCGGCTGCCGCCATTGCCTCCGCCTTGCGCGATTCCTTGACCCGCTCAACGGTCATGCCGCCCTGCCGCCACAGCTTGGCGGACTCGCCGCGCTCGCCGTAGGACAGGCAGACGATCACCACGCGGTAGCCCTGGCCGGCGTGCAGCGCGATGGCGCCGCCGGCCCGCCACACGAAATCGGCCGAATGGGCGCTGACCACCAGGGCGGTCTTCTGCTCTCGGCTCATCTGCAATCCCTCCACATCATCGGTATGATTCCAGTCATCCCCTGAATCCTTCGAGCCACACGCGCAGCGCGCCGCCGACCGCCTCCGGCCGTTCGACCGTGGACATGTGCCCGCACTCGTCGACGATGCGCAGCGTTGCGCCGCGGATCGCCGCCGCCATCGCCTCGTGCTGGGCGGGCGGGCTCCAGCCGTCCTGACGGCCGCACAGCACCAGCGTCGGGCAGCGGATGGCGGCCAGCCCCATGGTGGCGTCCGGCCGGCCGAGCAAGGCCCGCACCTGGGCCTCGAAGACCGCCGGGGTCGCCCGACAGACCATGGCGCTCAGCCGCCCGACCAGCGCCGCGGCGCCGAGGCGGTCCGGGTGCAGCATCGGCGGCAGCCAGCGGCGGGCGAGCGCCGCCATTCCCTCGGTCCAGGCG